>RGEC01000031.1 GCA_009918425.1 Bacteroidota bacterium | reverse complement strand
CCACGGTGGTAGTATATATTGGGGTAGGTGCTAACCTGGGTCTCTTGTCCGGCCAGTCTAAAAGCGCAGACATAAGTGAGCATTAAAAGCCGTAATTTCATATTGCTTCTCAAAAGTACAACGCTAAACAGACCGAAAATCTTTTACTTCTTCACACCTTGGGCATACGTATCAAAGATAAGACGCTATGAGCCCGGCACCACTTAAATTGGAGAATTGCTGTTCCAGCAATTTTTGCCTTTCTGCAATGTTTTCCGATGTAAAATGCTTTTCCCAGCAATCTTTTGTAGCTGCAATAAGACCTTTGGCATCATCAGCTACCGAACAAAGAGATTCCAGACCGGTTTCTTCTACCATCTCTGTATTTGCTACACAAAATCTGCCTTTATGAAGTGCATTCAGCAGCTTAAGTTTAATGCCGGTAGACTGAAATGTTACCAGAATATTCACCTGAGCCTGTTGTACTTTTTTTAGAATATCTTCACTGCTGATTCCTGATATTAATGTCACGTTTGGAAGGCTCTCTGCAGCTACCTGCAGCTGCCTTGTAGGATGATTGCCGGCAATAATACAAGGCATTGACAAATGAGGAAAAACCTCATGAACAAGAAAAAGGGCCGCCTTGTTGTTTTCTCCAATACCCAGGTTGCCGTGATATAATACAAAATCACCTTTACCATCGGCTATTTCTACCTTGTCTGATGTATGAAATGCAGGCAGGTAAACAACCTTATCAAATATGGAACGATAATACCGAGTGTCTTTAGGTGATATGGGCATAATTAAATCCGCGTGGCTTAGAATACCCTCATACCTGCGCAGGCGCTCGCTTTCAATCCTGAAGAAATACTTTTTGAAAAAACTGCTCTCAGCCTCTTCCAGCGATTTGTAATAATCATGTTCAACATTATGTGTGCGAACAATTTTAAGGCGCCCAACCAGTTTCTTTGAAGACAGGAACGCCGTGCTGTGAAGACCTTCAAACAAAATGGGATCATTGTCTTTGCACAAGTTTATCAGCAAGGCCTCGTCTGCGCGGGTTGCCACTATGTAAGGAACATCTCCGGTAAAAGGATTTTTAAAACGCCTGCGCTCATAATAAAATACTTTTTCGCAAAGGCTCTCCAGGTGGGTTGATGCCGTTTTACCGTCATACAGAAACACATGCAGTTTTATAGCCACACCCAGCGCACTCAGCGCCTTGATTTTGTAGTAAATATCAATGGCACCGCCATAATCGGCCGGATACGGCATGTCGAATGCGATAATATGCAGTGATTTACCCATGAACGAATGAGGCTTCAAAAGTCGTTAATAGTTGCAATTTTTCCTTCTCCCAGTTCCATAATTCCCTTGCTTTTAAGCAGTTTTGCGATAATCGCAAATGCAAATCTTTATCATTCAGCAATAATTGCAAATTGGCAACAATTGCATTTACCTCCGGATCTGTAATCAGACCCACTTCAATTTCATTATTCAGTTTCACATATTCCTCAAAACGGTTGATAAGCGAGGGCAGTCCTGCATGTACATAATCAAAAAACTTATTGTTCAACGACAACTGATAGCTTAGACCGGCAGGCTCGCTCACATTGTACCCAACCCATGCAGTTGCCGTAAGGGCAGGCAAATCTGCCGGTGCCAGTTTCCCCAGAAATAATACTTTTTCCTGCAAGCCTTCTTCCATTACCAATTGTCTTAGCATCATGCTCAAATCACCCTCTCCTGCCAGAAGCAGACGGCAATCCACCTGATGCATGGCTCTTATAAGATTTTCCAGTCCGCGGCCTTCATTCAGTGCTCCCTGGTACAGTACAAAAGGCTTTTCAGCAGGACAATAAGGCAATGCTGACTTTAACGCAGGCATATTGCGCACCACTTCCACCTTTCTTCCATATTCCTTCCGGAACCACTGTGCCAGTGCGGGCCCAACCGTAACGCACAATGCTGCTTTGGAAAAAGCCATTTTTTCCGTGCGTTGCCAGATTTTCTGGATGGTTTTTCTGTGAATGACTTCAGGAACCCGGCTAAACAACTCATGGGCATCAAACACCCATGGCTTTCTCCTTAAGACAGAAACAAACCTTGCAGGCCATGCCGTGTCGCAATCCACTGCCCATAGGCAGTCAAAACGCTGAAAGCACAACCATAAAAACAGCCTAAAGTTATACTCAAGGTAAAATAATTTACCCTTATTGAAGCGGCAGCGAATGCGCTTAACCGGAAAACCCAGATGGGATGCGGAAGATGAATCTGGCAAGCGCCTTCCGACCAGCTTAACCCAATAACCGGCCTCTGCGAATGTGCCTGCAATTCGCTGCATCCGCTGATCGGTAACAAGATCATTGGTTACGGTGAAAATAATGGATTTTATGGGCTTACCCAAACCAGCTTCCCTTCTGAATTTGTTGCAATAATACCCTCATCCATCAACAATCGCAATTGTTTTACGGCCTCATCATCGGGAAGCCATTCAAGCAACCCGTTGTAATCACAAACTGTGCTCTTTATCTGTTGTTTAATTTTTAACCTCCAACCGTCAGCAGTATTTCCGGGTTCTTTCTTTTTGCGCGAGCACAAATCACAGTGTCCGCAAGGTAAGGCTGTCCGCGAGGTGAAGTAAGAAACCCACCACGCAGCCCTGCAATCGCGAGTGCATGCATATTGCTGCATATGCTCTATGGCCTGCAGTCTGGCTTTTTTCAGCGGCTCCAGATTTTTAACATTGAACACGGGCCGTGAATGACGTGGGTCATACAAAAACACCCTGGGTTTTTCTGAAGACGGCCTGTAATCCAGTATCTGCCTTGCCTGCAGCGATTTTAGTTTTTCGGTTAGCTCGCTTTCCTTAATGCGCAATCGCTTGCACAGCACGGTTTCAAAAATGGTTGTATAATTATCCAGAATCCCAGCATTGGAGCGCAAAAGCAAATCAATAAGCGGCTCGTAATCCGGATTTCTGATTTTAAAATCGTATACCGAAGCATAATCTGCACTGAAATGAATGGCAGATGGGGTGTGTATTCCCTCAGAAAGGCTAAAGAACTGTAGCAACTCCAGCGATTTAAGCCCATGAATAAATTCTGAAAGCTGAAATCTGTAACGACCTGCTATTTCTGCAGGATCCAGCTCATACCACTGGTGCATGCCACCGCCTTCGGGAACATCTAGATAAGCCATTAGAGCCTTGTAGACCCTGTTTAACACGTCAGCGTTAGGGAAACGCGCATCTACCTGCACTTTCAGCTGCTCAAAATCTGCCTGACGATATAGCATTACACACCAGCTATCCTTGCCATCTCTCCCGGCACGGCCGGCTTCCTGGTAGTAATCTTCGGGACTGGGCGGTGGTGTAAGATGAAAAACAAAACGCACATCGGGTTTATCTACCCCCATTCCAAATGCATTGGTGCAGCACATTACGCGCAATTGATTATTCATCCACAAATCTTGCTTGCGTGCACGCTCTGCTCCGCTAATGCCTGCATGGTAATAATCGGCTGACAAACCATGTTGCTGCAAAAATGCCGAAAGATCTTCCGTCTCTTTGCGATTTCTTGCAAATACCAGGCTGCTTCCGCGTGTATTGGCCAGCATTTTCAGCACAAATCCATACTTATCTTCGTACTCTTTTACGTGAAAGTGCAGGTTGGGCCGGCCAAAATCACCCATGCTGATGCGGGGTTCATTCAGACCCAGCTTATCGGCAATGTCTTTAACCACGTAGGGTGGAGCACTGGCAGTGAAAGCGGCAAAAGGAACATCGGGCAGCAAGCTACGACACTCAGCAATACGCAGGTATGCCGGCCTGAAATCGTATCCCCATTGCGAGATGCAGTGCGCTTCATCCACCACCAGCAACTTAATATTGAGGTTGGGTAAATATTCCCTGAAATTTTCAGTGGCCAGTCTTTCCGGCGAGATATACAGAAAATGGTAATCTCCACGCAGCGCTTTATCCATAATATGCCGTGTCTCTTTGTGCGTGAGTCCGCTGTGCAGACCAACGGCCTCAATATTTCTACGCTGCAGGGCATCTACCTGGTCTTTTATGAGTGAAATCAGCGGACAGATAACCAAGTTAAGTCCATCATGCATCATTCCCGGCACCTGAAAACAGATGCTTTTACCACCACCGGTGGGCAACAGTGAAATGGTATCCTGCCCGGTAAGAATGTGAGCCACAATATTTTCCTGCCCCGGCCTGAATGCCGGGTAACCCCAGTGTTTTAAAAGAATGTCTGTGGCATTCATGCCCATCAGCCGGCCGCAATTTCTTCTTTCAACTCTACAACCCGTTTCAAGGCCTGCTTAAAAAACTGATTGCGCTGTTTTTCGGCCACCTTACTCACCAGGGTGCTCTTGGCAATCAGATTTTCTAGCCATCCGCTGATTTGGCCGTTAAAAACTGCATTCGCCGTCCGCATGTAATTAAAGGAACCATAGCCGATGTAACTGGATGTTCTCGTTCCTGATGACATGAATACGTGGTTGTTCCCTATCATTAAATCGCTGATATACATAGAAAAAGGCGTATCGTTAAAAGTTCCTTTGGCAGGATTGTATTTTTTCCCTGTTTCAGCTTGTCGGGAGGCCATTTCTATTACACCTGTAAGGTCTTCCAGTATATCCAGCAATGTTGCAGGGTCTTTGAAAAAACCCGCTTCCCAGTAGAAACGAATCTGTTGAATGGTGCTTTTGATGGTATCCTCATTCCAAATTTCTGTGGTAGGAATACTCTGGTATTTCCTTGTAATATCTGTGAGTACTTCCGACCAGCCATCGGGCACCTGCACCTCTTCTACCCTGACACCCTGAAAAGCCGGCACATTCAAAATACTTTTGGTCCAGTAAATCATTTTAAAGCGGGCAAGACGCGGAAAGAAGAAGTGGTAAAATACAGGTAAATCTTCGGCAGCATAATACAGCATGCTGTCATCAAACCTGGCCAGCCAGGTAAGATCTCTGTCAAGAGACAGAAGGTACTGCTGAAAACTGTTATCATTACCCAGAATATTATTGATACGGAATGATACTACATCCTCCATCTCCGCATTGAGTGCCTCCAGCGGTATGCTGAAATGCTTGCAAAGCTTCACGGTCTCATTGAGGGTAAAATCAGTTTCTCCGCGCAACCGACGGTAAGCACTGTCGGCACTGATTCCAAGCGCACTGCTCACTTCTTCGGCAAGATGCATATTGGGTGGAACCGTATTTTTAATGATCTGGATAAAGGATAACTGGTAGTTCATGAATTTGCGATTTTTAATACCGGCAATTCATCAAAATTAGTATTTTTCAATAAAAAATACAATTATTTCTATTTTTCTGACAAGCTTCTTGGTATTGGGTTCCATAAATTATTGAATGCACTCTACGCTTGATATTTATGACAATATTCAATAATTTTGCCCGTATCAATCCTAAAACAAGAAAAATCAACATGATCCGCGTACCTGAAGCCCCCAGAGATGTAAACGAAGTAAAGGTTTTAATAGCTGATGACCACACCATCATATTCAGCGGCATAAAACTGATCCTTTCTATGAACCTCAACATCAAGAACATTGTTGAATGTTCGCAACTGAGCATGTTGCTACCCACCATTGAAAAGGAAAAACCCACCCACATCATCCTGGATGTTACCTTCCCTGAAGGATCAAGCATTTCTTTGGTTGAAAAGATTATTGAACGCAACCCTGAAACCCGGATACTCCTGTTCTCCATGCACCCAGAAGTAATGTTTCAGCGCATTCTCAGTAGATACAAAATCGACTACTGCGAGAAAAAAGCATCCGAAGTGGAAATCACCCGCCGTTTTGCGGAGTTTATCAATGGCGTTAACATGCCCCGTCTCAGCAAAAAACCGCTTATCAAAGGCAAGCGCGAAAACCAGATTCTGCAAATGCTGATGGAAGGCAAATCAACACTCACAATTGCCACAGAGCTGGGAATCAAGAGCAACACGGTTTCCACCATAAAAGCGCGCATCTTTCACAAACTGAATGTAAATAACGTAGTAGAGTTGGTTCAGCTCTATAAATGAGCACACCCGCATTTAGAAAATATATTTTACTGACGGCTTTTTTGTCGTTGCTCTCTTGTCTGTATTCTCAAAAATACCAAAATTATTATTACAAGGTATTCAACAAACAGAATAATCAACTTTCAGAAAATAACATCTCCGGTTTGTTGCTGGATCAAAACAAATTACTTTGGATTGCAACACCCAATGGTTTATTTTCTTTCAACGGATCCGTCATTGAACCTTACCCTGTCAGTATTCCGGAACGCATCAGTTCAATTTACCAAAACGGGTCAAAAGATCTTTTAATCAAATGCGTTAACAAGAAATCTTATGTAGTTCGCAATGATTCATTTAATGAAAGCCATGAATTGCCTTTTAATGTAACAGCAGGATACTCTTCATCCCTACTTGAAAAATCCAAGTCATACAAATTTGACATTCAAAAACTGAACAGAGACTCACTGCTAAAGGCCACAGCGCTTTTTGTAAGTTCACCAAATGTTTCATTTGTGAGAATTAATAACCGTATTTATCGTGTTTCGAATGGTCATTATACCTTAATTTCAGATAATTTCCCTACGGATATAAAGGATATATTTATTGATGACAAATACTGGGTATATTATCCGAAAGATGGCAAAATGCACTGCATCAGCGATGCCACTGCAAATGATGTGAGCATCCCCCTTAGTTCAAATGAGTTTGAAAATGCCAAATTATATGCACAAAATGCTGCGTTACCTGTATTGATTTTTGGAAAACATGCCTGGACTTTCTTAAAAAACCGGCTAAACGGAAAATTTGAATGGCAGCTTATTGCAAATAACATACCTGAGGATGTAGCTTTTTATTCGGCAATTTACAGCCCTGAACTTAAGAAACTATTTCTTGGCACACTTGCCTCAGGCTTAATAGTAGTAAGCAAATCAGCGTTTGCGGTTTATCAGCATCCACTAAGAAAAAACGAAATCAATTTCTACAGATATTACGTTCAAATTCCAAAAAAAGACGGTACAGTAATAGCAGACTACCCCAGTCTTTATTCCAATACACCTGCAGAATTCAGGAAATTCTTCAATAAATATGATATCTCTTACTCTTACCATTATTTAGATTCCAGCAATATTATTGGAAATACGAGCGATTTTTTCTACACACTTAATACCGAAACACTGATACCTAAAAAAGTTTCCAAACAACCCGGCAACAAACTGTCAAACCAAAGCTATGTTCAGTTTGGAAAATATACATATATATTCAATAGTTCAGGTATATATAAATATGATCGCTCAAAAGACAGTATTTATTTAGTATTGCAAACAACTATCGGATATCAACTGATTAACCAAAGTATTATTATAAATAATAAAATTTTTCTATCCTATTGTGGCGGCATAATGATTTATGACCCTATCAGAAATAAGGTAGAAAAAAACATACTTAAATCTACCTGTTTCCGGTATTTTTATCGTTATAAATCACAGGTAATAGTAACCACCTATGGAAAGGGGTTACACTTACTGGATACGGTAAATTATACAATCAAGGCGCTAAAAAGCGATTATTTCAACGCACTGAAAAGAACCCATTTTCTATATCAGGATAAGAATAATTTCATATGGGCTTCCACCAACGATGGTATTTTACGAATACCCGGATTTAGTTTTGACAGAATGCTTGCCGGTGGGGATTTTCAGCCACAACCGCAATATTTTGACTCCAAAAACGGGTTACCGACAGATGAAATGAACGGCGGAACATATCCTGCATACATCAATTTTGGAGACACGTTATTATCGTTTCCAAGTCTTGTGGGCATAATTCAGTTCCATCCGCTGCGCGATTTTCCACCGCGTACTGCCGGCCTGGGCATTCAAATTAAAAAAATCAGCAGCCTTGGCAAATTGCTTCAGCTCAATAAAAATGCATTAACCATAAGCAGCGATAATAACGAGGTAAAATTCCAAATTCAAGTTGCTCACTGGGATAATCCCAAAAACCTGAATCTTTACTACCGCCTGAACAATAAAATATTCTATATCCCATATACTGAAATAAACAATCTTAATATATTATTCGAAAATTACGGAAAATACACACTTGAATTTTTATACATTGATGATTTCGGAAAAGAAACCATAATCAACAAAATAAATATAGAAAAAGAAAAACCATGGTATCTAACGTGGGTATACATTGTAACTGCATTAATTGTTATTACAGGCGCAGGTTTTATCTTTTATTTAATCCGCACAAAACGCATTGAAAAAAAGAATATCATACTGCAAAATATCATTGATGAAAAAACACAGGAAATACGTAAAATAAATGAAAGTCTTGTTGACAAGATATCAGAATTAACAAAACTCAATAAAATTAATAATATATATATCAGTGTCATAAATCACGACATATTTGCACCCATTAAATATATAAATATGGTGGGCGACAAAGTCTATGATTTTCAGGGCAAACTAAAGAAATCAGAAATAATCTCGTACATGGAATTAATAATTAATTCCACAAAAAGACTGGAAATTTTATGTTCCAATATTCTCAATGACAGATCTGCCGAGGGATCATTTGCCCGCTACGATAAAGATATTTCTATTTACGACCTACTTGCTGACCTCAAGAAATTTATTGCCATCGGACTGGATATTAATCACAATCAATTCATTATCAATGTGCCTGCAAATGTTGTAGCAAGCACATCCGAAACTGCCCTGAACATAATACTCACCAATATTATTAGCAATGCCAACCGCTTTACCAAAGATGGTAAAATAACCGTTAACTACGAAAAAATCGGAAATATGCACAACCTTACTGTTACTGATACCGGCAACGGCATGCCTGTGGATGTGGCGGAAAAAATTAAAAACCGCACCTTGCAGGTAAACCACAAAGACGGCACAGAGTTTCAAAGTTACGGCATCGGATATTCCCTGATTTTTAAAATGCTGGATGTGATAAAGGGAGATTTGCATGTAAGTTCCGAGCCACTTAAGGGCACTTCGGTAACTATAAAATTTCCTGATTTGCCTGCCGAAAAATAAATATACTTACTTATTGAAAAACACCATCCACCATGTGGAGATTCCGGTCTGCAAGGGCAGCCAGTTCCGGATTGTGGGTAACGATTACAAAAGTCTGGCCCAGTTCGTCGCGCAGTTTTAGAAAATGCTCGTGCAGGGCTTTGGCATTTTTACTGTCGAGGTTACCGCTGGGTTCATCAGCCATTATCACACCGGGATTGTTTATGAGTGCGCGTACCACTGAAACCCGCTGCTGCTCTCCCCCGCTCAATTCGTTGGGTTTGTGGTGCATTCTGTTTTCAAGACCCAGCATAGCAAACAGGGGCCTGGCTTTTTCTTCAGCTTCTTTTTTTGACAGACCCGCAATCCATGCGGGCATACAGGCATTTTCCAATGCTGAAAATTCGGGCAAAAGCTGATGGAACTGAAAAACAAAACCTAAGTTTTTATTTCGAAATGCAGCGAGCTGCTGCTTTCCCAGTGAAGACAAACGCTCATTTTTATAAAATATATCGCCCTGATCCGGTTTGTCGAGTGTGCCCAGAATATGCAGCAGTGTGCTTTTCCCTGCACCGCTTTCACCGGTGATGCACACAATCTCTGAATGCCTTATTTCCAGATCAATCCCTTTCAAAACTTCAAGGTTTCCGTAGCTCTTTTTTACCTTTTCGGCCCTGATGAGGAAGGCATTATCCATCGCACTTCAAACCTACGGCAAAAATCTTACTCAGAAAAATCGGGTTACACGGCATAAAATGGTTAATTTTGCAACCCGTAAAACAAGCATGAATATTCACGAGTATCAGGCCAAGGAAATACTGAAAAGTTATGGTGTAGCTATTCAGGGTGGTTTTGTAGCTGAAACCCCGGAGCAGGCCATGGAAGCCGCCCAAAAGGTGAAAAGCGAATTCAACAGCGACTGGTGCGTTATTAAAGCCCAGATTCACGCAGGCGGTCGAGGTAAAGGCAAAATAGCCGGTACCGAACACCGTGGCGTTCAGATAGCCAAATCGCCCGAACAGGCCGCAGATATTGCCAAAAACCTGCTGGGCGGAACACTGGTAACCATACAAACCGGAGCTGCCGGCAAGGTGGTAAACAAAGTCTTGGTAGCCCAGGATGTATTTTACCCAGGCCCATCAGAACCCAAGGAATATTATATGAGCGTGCTGCTGGACCGCCAGACCAAAAGAAATGTGATTATCTACACTACCGAAGGCGGCATGGACATTGAGGAAGTAGCAGAACAGCATCCTGAAAAAATCCATAAAGAATGGATAGATCCTGCCGTGGGTTTCCATGCGTTTCAGGCCCGCAAAATCGCGTTCAAACTGGGGCTGGAAGGCAAAGCATTCAAAGAAATGGTAAGTTTCGTAACTGCGCTCTATAAAGCCTATGATGAAACCGACAGCGCCATGTTCGAAATCAATCCCGTGCTGAAAACAAGTGATGACCGCATCATTGCCGTAGATGCCAAAGTAAATCTGGATGACAACGCCCTTTACCGCCATCCCGACTACGCCGCCCTTCGCGATATCGCAGAAGAAGACCCCACCGAAGTGGAAGCGGGCAAATACAACCTCAACTTTGTGAAACTGGATGGCAACGTTGGCTGCATGGTGAATGGTGCAGGCCTGGCTATGGCAACCATGGATATTATTAAACTGAGTGGTGGTGAGCCCGCCAACTTCCTCGATGTAGGCGGAACTGCCAATGCCGAAACCGTGGAAGCCGGATTCCGAATCATCATGAGCGATCCCAACGTAAAAGCCATACTCATCAATATCTTCGGCGGCATCGTGCGCTGCGACCGTGTGGCCAATGGCGTGGTGGAGGCTTACAAAAAAATCGGGGATGTAAAAATTCCGATTATCGTACGTTTGCAGGGTACCAACGCCGAAGAGGCCAAGCGCATCATCGATGAAAGCGGTCTGAAAGTGTTCAGTGCCATTGTGCTGAAAGAGGCTGCCGATCTGGTGAAGAAAGTACTTACCGAGAGCCGCACGCCTGCCTGATCATAATTTCAGATAAAAACTTTTGCATTAATTTGCAGGAAAGATTTTTATGGGATTTATAACTGAATTTAAAGAGTTTATTAAAAAAGGCAATGTCATAGACCTCGCCGTGGCCGTTCTGATTGGCGGAGCTTTCCAGAAGATTGTGGATAGTATTGTAAATGATATTATCATGCCGATCATTGCATTCATTGGTGGATTTAAGAAGATTGAATCCCTGGCGGCAGGACCATTTACCTATGGTAAACTTATAGCATCTATATTGAATTTTGTCATCATTTCTGCGGTATTGTTTATCATAGTGAAAGCCATAAACCGTACAAAAGATGTTATCCAAAAAGAAAACCCATAAGCCTTGCCACTGAGGTATTTGATTTTAACACTAATGATTGCAACCTCCTTAAAAGTGCGGGGAATTGCAATTACAGATTCTACACAAGGCATTGATACCGGCCGGATAATAAAAAAAGGCGCCGAATTGGGGGCCACCACAGCACTTTCAGGCACAAGCCCCAACTGGAGCGGTGGTGCCGCCAATAACCTCAGCGGCAACTTCTATATCAGGGCTTTTTATAACCTAAAAATAAAAAGACAAACTTGGGACAACATAATGAAAATTAACGCAGGGGCTATTTCCAGCACCATGCAGGATAATTTTGGCAACAAATTCCGCAGTACCCGTAAAAACATCGACAACGTATTTATTGACAGCAAATATGGAATGTCTTTTGAACGCGTGAAATGGCTTAGCGGATTTGGAGGTCCGAACCTACAAACCCAGCTATTGCCGGGATACAGCTATGCCCGCGATGCTAACGGCAGGGAAACCAAAAGTTTGGTCAGCAGTTTTCTCAGCCAGGGCTCACTTATGTCAGCCATAGGTTTTGAAGCCAAGCCAACAGAACGATTTTACGGTCGTCTGGCACTTTTTTCCCTCAAACAAACATTCATGCTCAATCAATCTTTGTATGAAAAGCGCAATCAGAGCACCATCGCCGGGGTGAATAAGGGTCAGTATATTCGCAGTGAGCAAGGCTTCCAGATACAAACAGGTTTTAACCGTGAGTTTAATTTTAATAAACAATTACTCATACGCACCAACTACCTCGCATTTATTCCGTACAATTTCAAACGCAACCCCAGTCCGCTTGACAGCCGTATTGACATGGGTTTAACCATCAAGCTAACCCGCTACCTGAACTTCAACTATACGCTTATCAGCATTTTTGATAAAGATCTATCCCGCCCCGGCGAGAACGCCTGGCAAAACTCCTGGGTTTTGGGTCTGGGTTTCCTGTATAAGATATAAGAACCTTTTAGCGGGTAATCATCAGCTTGGTGTGCAGCATCTCGCCCAATTCGGACTGCTGAATACGCAGCAGCACCAGTGGTCTTTCCTGCACTGCAGCGTTCAGTTTCAGGGGATTGTTACCATTTTGCAGTATCAGGTTTGTTGTCTGCAACAATTTGCCTTCCACGCTGTATATACTCACTTCTGCGGGCATTTCGGCTGAGAGACCGGTCATATTAACCGATATCTCGCCGGCGACGGCCGGATTGGGGTGAAGACCCGTTTTAATGAGTTCGCGGTCATTGAAATAAACGGTATTGCTGAAAGCAAACTCACCGGGTATACTGCCATTGGCCTGAATGCGGTAATAACCGGGCATGGGCTTTGTGAGTATACTGTATTCCTTTACCGTAAACGAAGGGTTGGCTACGGTTACTTTATCTATGTTGCGGAAGTTTACGGCATCGGTGGCATACTGCACATCATACGAGGCTACATCTTGCTCATTATAGGCCACCCAGCGAAGTTTCAGGTTGTTTTTCTCACGCAGGGCCTGCAGCGCCACACCGCTCACCGGCAGGCTGATTGGAGTTGTAAGGGTAGCAATACTTGTGGTGCATCCGCCTGAACATGGACTGGTGGTGGCGATGGCCCTGTATTGAAAATTGTTCATGCTGTCATGGACAGACAAAATATCCAGTCGAGTATTGGTAGTGCCATAATAAATGGCTGCATCGTAGCTTTTTGTTGCATCCAGATTTCTCCAAGTGGTGCCGCCATCTTTGGAACGCTGCCATTGAATAACCGCGTTAAAATCATCCACACTGAAACTAAAATAAGTACCGTTGGGCAGAGATGAAACAAAGCTATTCGATGGCTGTGATGTGCAAGATACTGCTGTGGTCATGGGTATAGGCACCCTGTCAGATGAGGCGGAACAGCCACTTTGGGTGGCAGTTACATAAAACAAATAGCTACTTAACCCGGTGGTTGGATTTACCGTCAGGGTATTGGTGGTTACATTGCTGTAGGGACTGCTGTTACTTAAGGATGTGACCGTATTAGAGGCTGTATTCACAGAATACCACTGGTAGGTAGGACTTCCTGAAGCCGACGATGCTATATTAACAGAGGTGCCCTCACAAATGAGCGATGGCGTTGTGATTGAAACTGTGGGCGGTGAATTAATGGTAACAACAACACTGCCCGGGCTGCTGGTTTGGCATAATGTGGTAGTATTGGTTGCATACAAATAATAGGTTCCTGCAGATACCTGCGTGGGATCAGATACCAGGGTAGCCGGAGTAGGATTACTGCTTACAGTATACCATTGATAAATATCACTGCCAGCGGTGTAATTATCGGATATATCAACTTTACTTGGGGAACATGCTGATTCTGAAGCTGCTGTAATATTTACTGTTGGTAGTGAGTTGATTGTAACTGTTACTGATGCACTGGCTGCCGTTGTGCAGGTACCGTTTCTACCATAAAGATAATATGTACCCGTACCAACAGCTGTAGGAGTTCCGACAGCGTTAGAGGTATTATAGGTGTTCTGTGTTTGCCACTCCCATGTAGTACCGGAGGGTGCTGTGGGTTCTGCGCTTCTTAGGTTGAATGTTGCCGGAGAACAGGCTGTAAAACTAGAAACCAAGGGCACAGGGGTATTGTTATCATTGAGCGTAAGTGTAGCTGTCACATAGGTAGAAGAAAAACAGGTAGTAGTCGTATTGTAGGTAAATCCATAATAAGTACCTCCGACAGAAACCGGATTGGATACTGCCGTTCCTACAGGCGGATTTACGTTTTCTGTATACCAGCGGTATTGCTCATTGGCTCCGGCACTGCTGGTGATGAAGCTTGTTGTGAGGTTATATGTTGGCGGAACACAGGCGGTTGCTGTCATGGTTCCTGCAGGTGTGGGTGCGGTTGGTAAAGCATTGACCGTAATGGTAACGGTATTTGTATTCGAACAACCATTGGCATCTGTGCCTGTGATGGTGTACGTTTGGGTGGAAGTG
>RGEC01000004.1 GCA_009918425.1 Bacteroidota bacterium | reverse complement strand
AATGTTCCATACTCAAACCGTGGTACAACTGTTGGTGAACCTAGAATCACTTACATAAAATCTGCACAGCTCAATTTTTGTTTCCAACCTGAGGTTAATGCTTCCGGAGATGAAGGAGATCCATTCCGTTGTCAATGATGAAATCCCATAGCTTTTTATTTGTAATAATACTAGGTAACTTTTTAATAATATCCTGTAAAAAGGAAAAAGAAAATATAAAACCTACTACAGATATAAACGCTTTGGTGGACCAGGTTACTGTGCCCAACAACACCCCAACTAATAGTATAAAATATAGAGATACAGCCTTGGAAAATGTGCTTTTGAACGGCGTGACAACTAAGTGTACTACTTATACTGCGGAACGGATACAGCGCTTGAATTCCTTTGACTTTTTTTATGCTGATGACAAAGCCGATATATGGCCGGGAAATATTGTTCAGAGCAGTTATCTTAGAAATAGTGGAAGGCTTGTTTCGTTGGGTAACTTTCCACGCGACAATATGAATTACAACATTCAGGGAACGATGGGATCCACAGGTTTTTCTCTTAGTAACCCTTCCAACAATGCATATCAGGCAGAATTCGATAATAAATCAAAGTTATTTTGGTTTATGCCGCCAGCCTACACCTACCAAAACGTGCAGACCACTTACTCAACACAGCAGGCATTTGTGGATCTGGGATTAAATTTTGGTTTTTTGGCCGGAGGTTTAGGCACACGTTTTCAGAGTATCAACACCAACGGACTTACAACAATGTACATGATGGTGCGTAATGTGTACTTCTCGGTAAGTGCAGAATACCCGTCCAATCCCGCAGGCTTTTTTGGGGCTGATGTGAATGTTTCAGATCTTAAACGTGTATTAACACCTGACAATGCGCCTGCATACATCTCTAGCGTTTCCTATGGCCGTGTTGCACTTGTGCGTGTTGTTTCGGCCTACAGCCAGAAAGAAACCAAAACATGCATAGAACTTTTGCTAAACGGATTCGGTGGATCTTTGACTACCGGTCAACGGCAACTTATTTCCAGCTTACAGCTTACCATAGAGGCAGCCCCCGGTCCTGCAACCTCCCTGAAAACAATGGATGACGTTTATAAATTCATTAACGACGGTTATCAGTTTAATCACAGAACCGGCTGTGTGCCTGTTGGATATGAAGCGCGCTACCTAAAGGACAACTCACCACTTATCACCCATACAGCACTTAGTTATAAAATAATCGAATGTTTATGAATAAGAGGATGTCTGCATTTTTAACAATTGTAATTGCTGCCGGGCTCACCTTGTTGAATTCTTGTCAAAAGGAGCCTGAACCAGTGATTTATAATGATTATGTAGTTCCATACCAGATTGTTGAAGAAACCTTTAGACTGGGAGCCCGGAGTACAGCGTTTATTTCAAACAAATCAATAATTACCAGAACAATAAAACTGCCTCCAAGAACAGTTTATTGGGCTTATTGGATGGGCGCGGGACCTGAGCCGGTGGATGCACTGGCTAAAATTGTATTACCCGCGGCCGCGGCTAGATTAACCAAAGACCCCTTTGTGGCTTATGCCTGGGGAATTATATCGGCGCTGAACCTTACCGAAATAGGGAAATCCAATGCGGATATATTCTTTATGACCAAAGACCAGGAGCCTAACTTTAGTTTTAACAATTCTGATTTTCAATCCTTTATATCCAAGCCTCAAACTAAAAATATTCATGATAAATACATTGATATCCTTGATACGCCCTACGATACGGATAATACGATTGTTATGGGTTTGCGCAACCAGAACTATGGTGCGGGTGTAGATGTTAAAGTAAAGGTTTGGGCTTTTGTGGTGAAGCCACTTTAAATTTATTTTTAGTGTTATTTATAAAATATTTTAGTGATAATTTATATTCTGCCCACTAAAGATAAATCAGTGTCAATTTTAATTTAAATAAATCTATGATATTTCAAAATTCAATATATTCGCTATCAATCAAAATACAATGAAACAAATAAAAAAATTTAGTTTAATTATCGGCCTTTTGATCACCTCCACTGCAAAAGCCGACTCACCGTTAACATCCACAAACTTTGCAACTGCGTATAATTCAGAACAAATTGTTATGGCGGCTGCCAGAGCGCGCGGAAAAGTAACAAAACAGATAATGGAGTATCTTATTGATGAAACAAAACCCATTGGCATTAAAGTTGCTGCAATAAATCAATTGGGATGGGATTTTAATGGTAAAAATAATGCCGAGATATTTATTAAATTTATTCAGGAAAAAAAGGCGGCTTCTGATACAATTTCAAGTTTTTATATTGACCGAGCTGAGAGTATGACAGATTCTATAGTAAATTACTCTATCTCAAGCTTCAATATTGAACTTCTTAATGCAGATGAATTATTATGTTATTCATATTTGATGGCTTTAGATAATTACTTTACTGTTGACCGTGCAGTTGAATTAGCTGAAAAGGCCGTTCAGTTAAAGCCTGATAGTTACACCTTTTGCATAATAACTGCATTGATTCAGGCTCAACACATTTCTCATACAGGTGCTAATGAGTGCGAAATTAATAAAATTATCAAGTCCATCAAGAACGATCCCACACTGAAAAAAGATCTCAACGAACAGGCGATTAAGATTATTTATGAGTACATGGATCTTTATACTTGTAATTAAATTTATCATTATTTAAAATCACTTTTTAACTTTTACAGAAAAGCCTAACCCGCCTTCCTTCTTTCCTTTTGCATATCCATCTCCTGCTGCCCGGGAACCAGGAAACCCAGGGGAGCCTTGGAAGTAGGCTTGTTTGCATAACGCTCGGTATCGCAGAGCTCGATGAGGGTATTGAGGCGGGTATCTTCCAACCCCAGCAGTTTTTCCGCATTGAATCGGCGCACAACATTGGTGATTTCGCCGGGGGTGAATGCATAGTGCTGCGCCAGATATTCGGCCTCGGTTTTGCGCAGGCCTTTAATCTGGCTTTTCCAGATGGCAGCCATGGCCTCTATGCCCGGTGCATCAAAGTACAGTTTCATGGTCCACCTGCGCTCAAATGCAGGATCCATGTTTTGGGTGAGGTTGGTGGTACCAATCAAAATACCGCCAAATGCCTCCATTTCCTCCAAAACAAGATTCTGCAGGCCATTTTGCATCTGCTCCACGCCACGTGTGGCATTCAGTCGCTTGCCGATAATCTGATCGCATTCATTCAAAAATAAGATCGGCTTTACTTCCAGACGGTCCCACATTTTGCGATAATCGGAAAAAATGCGCTTGAGATTTGCTTCTGAGTCGCCCACCCACTTGCTCATGAAGTCCGTTACCTGAATTTTCATGATGGGTCGGCCGGTGAGCAGGGCCAGCTGCAGGGCAAACTCGGTTTTGCCGCAACCGGGACCGCCGTGAAACAACATGGTTATACCTTTCATGCGCTCATTTTTGGGCAATCCCTGCTGGTATTCACGAAATCCTTTTACGCTCAGGAGTCTTGCGATTCTCTCTGTTTTACGCTGAAGTGCCGGACTGAAATAGAGTTTTACTTTCTGTACGTCCTCAGGCTGAATCAGTGGGGTGTTCACAGATGCCATTTTGCGACGTATCATTTTTAAGATAACCGGATCCAGTTCTTTTAGAAACCGATCGAACCCCGCCTCTGTAAGTTGAAGATCCGGATTGAACTCCATAACATTGGAACCGGTCACTTCCACCAGTCCCAATTTGATGGGGAGCCATTCACCATCAAGAATTTCCTGACGCAGACGCTGAATATCTGCACGATTGATGTGGATATAATTATCCAGATACACAAAATTGAAGGGTTCATTTTCAATTGCGGCCTTGGTGCAGATGGCCAGTAGGGCAAACTCCTCTTCTATCCCTCCGAAAATCATTTTTTCCTCAATGAATTTCACCAATGAAAGGTCGCGGTTGTGGCGTTTGGAAAGATCTATCAGTTCAGAAAACTGCCTGGGCAGCATATGGTCATGGTCCAGTAACCTGCGATTGATAAAAGATAACATCTGGTCCAGCCCCTGCGGAGCAGAACCCTTAAACCCGGAGGTGTCATTCTCATCAATGGCCCGCTCTGTCTCATTGCTTAAAGAATAGGATGGACTTCCTGTTTCACGGTCCCGATGCAAATCAATGATTCCGGAGGTGCTCATGCGTTTCAGTACAAAACGCGAACGAATACCATTCTTTTCAAAGTGATACTGTAAAAGATTCTTGAAAATTTTGTCATCTACATGCAACATAGATTCCCCATGCACGTATACAACTGCCAATACTGCCACTTCCTCGCAGGCCAGCCTGATTAACTCCGATAAACCTGTAAGATGGGGCATTTCACTCCAGAGGCGACCTACCATGCAGGTAGCCTGAAGTTCGCTGTACGCAGCGCGCAAGGCGCGATCGATTTTGAAAGGATGCGAAGTGGGTTTGTTATTCATGATGTTGTAATTTTTTATTTTTTGAGCACAAAAGGAGGGGGCGCCACTTTTGTGGTGTTTTTAATTTTAGCGTTAAGTTCGAAAAGGGATGAACAACAAATATACAAAGCAAACGTTGAAATACCAAATTTTATTGCCACTTTTTCGGGTATTTTTTTGCGATTTAATTATTCACAATCGTTTACAAAATATTTTTCAAAAAATTTGTTTATTTAGTTATTTTACCTTACATTAATGCGTAGCGTGTGCACGCGCGTTCTTTATATGATGTATCCTGCATATTCATTTTAAATAACTGATATACAATGGTTAAAAGCGTAATTAAGGCTTTTTATCCGATTGCCACAGATATTTCTAGTCCTCTAATTAGCTTAAGAGGCTGTCATCTTTAATACACAAATAAATCAGGGCATGTTTATAGAGGGTTTTTGCAGACTATACATTCTGTTTTTGTTGTCTGAATTTGCATAAAACCTTAGCTAATTAACGGTTCCAACACCCAAATCCGTTTTTTTGGCATACATTTGGAATAACGTTTTATCGGCATGAAAAATTTTGTTTTCGCATTGATTGCGCTTTTGCCTGCCTGTCTTTTGGCTACCAAAGACAGTACCCTGCGATATGCCAATGCTATTTATGAAAAAGACATCCGCACAGTGAAAATGGAAAATACGGCTTCCGGATTTCCCTTTCCTGTAGTGCAAATGGGGGAGACAGGGACACTAAAACTGGAGTTTGACCAGCTTGCCACTGAAAGAGATTACTATCAATTCACCCTTATTCATTGCGATGCTTTATGGAACCCAAGCAATCTGCAAAAAAATCAGTACCTGAATGGACAGGGATTTGAGAATATAGAGTCCGTAAATTTTAGCAACGGTACCCTAATGAAGTTTGTGCATTATGAAGCCACGGTGCCCTCTTCCAGTACAGCTCCGAAAATGTCAGGCAATTACTTGCTGGTTGTGTATCGAAACTACGACGAAACCGACATTGTTCTTTCCCGCAGGCTTATGGTGTTGGATATGAAAGGACGTGTGGATCTAACCGTTATTCAAAGTTCGCAGGTAGAACTTCGTCCTTCGCACCAGCAGGTGAATTTTAATTTTGTTCTCACCGATAATTATTTTATGCCCAAACCCTATCAGGATTTAAAAGCAGTAATACTTCGCAACGGGGAGTGGATTACCGCCAACGCTGGTTTGGCACCCCAGTTCATCTCAGGCAACAGTTACAATTACCAATATCAGACAGGAAATCAGTTTGAAGGGTTAAACGAATTCCGTTTTTTTGATATTCGCAGCTTTCGCCAAAGTACAGCCGGTGTTAAACAACGTTTTAATGTTGCCAACCAAAAGCACATTGTCCTAATCAACGACCAGACCCGCCGATTTGACCGCTATTTCAACTGGGCAGATTACAACGGTCGCTATTTTCTTTTCAGTCGTGATATTCCGCTTCCTTCAGGTGCTTCCGCCGAGGGCGACTATTGCTTTGTTCATTTTTCGCTTAAAACTGATGAAGAACTGAAAAATAAAAAAGTGTTTGTGTATGGTGAATTAAGCGATTGGCGTATGCACCCGGACTGTGAAATGTTTTATAACGCCGATAACAAGACATATGAGGCTGTCATACCTCTTAAACAGGCCTATTATAACTATTCCTATGCGGTCTACGACCCCGCAGATGGATCAGTGGATACCAGGTACTTCGAAGGTTCGCATAGCGAAACTGAGAACAACTATATGGTTTTGATGTATCACCGCAACCAAACCATGAACTATGATGAGCTTATTGGCTACGGTCTGGAAAATACCCGGGGAAAGCGCTAGAACAAATCGGGTCTTGCGATTGTTAGTATAAGTGCTCATGGAAGAAAACGAAATTACCGACAACCGGCCGGATTACCTCAAAGACGCCCTGTATCAGGGGGAACTGAGTCAGGCACCATATGCATTGTCGGTGAGTTCACCCAAAATTGAGCCCATAGACAAGCGCCTGCTGAAAGCCAATGCCCACGAGGCTATGCAGCACCAGGCCCAGCAGCAGATAGACATGCTGCGCAAGCAGGCGGCATTACTTATTCAGCAGGCCCGCGACATTGAAAAGCGTCTGGAAGTAAGCCATGCTATCTATCAGGCTTCTATCAATTTTGAGCCTGTTATAGGTGGAATTTACCACCTTTACCAGAAAGATGATGGTACACAGGTACTGAGTATGGTAGCGCCTTACGAATGGGGTAAGGAAATGCCTTTTGCCGAATTTCTGCATACTGTTCGCCTGCTGGCTGACAAAACCTGGGATGTTTTAGCCTGATTTACGGCTTCATTAAATCGTGTGTGGTTTTGATGAGCAAGGCACGTGGCGTAATTGTGCCGCTAAAAGTTAGGAGTTTATTGAGCCATCCGTGAACAACCCTGCGTTTACGCGATTTCATGGCCTTGAAGGCTTGTTCTGCAACAACTTCGGGTTTCATCATGCCCATTTTCATAATTTTGGATGTGCGCGTGGAGGCGCGGTCGTGGAAAGGGGTTTCTGTGGGCCCGGGACATGATACGGTTACACTTACACCTGTATTGCGCAACTCGTAACGCAAGGCTTCACTGAGGCTGAGCACATAGGATTTGGTGGCAGCATAAACGGCGAATGCCGGTGCAGGTTGGAAAGCTGCGGTAGAGGCCAGATTAAGGATGTATCCGTGACCTTTGGCCTTCATTGCCTGGGCAAGTGCGTAGGTGAGCTTTGTGAGGGTATGCATATTCAGCATCATCATCTCGTGGTGCAGTGAGAATGGTTTTTCCAGAAAATAACCTGCATCGCCAAACCCGGCATTATTAATGAGACAATCGATACTGATGTTACCGGATTGCAACTGATGAAGCAATGATTCCACATTTTCAGGTTTTGATAGATCTGTAGCGAAGTATTGGGCTTCAACGCCATACAGGGATTGCATTTCAGCAGTTACTTCCTTCAGGACACTTTCATTGCGGGATACCAAAACCAGGCGGTATCCGTCTGCTGCCAGCAGGCGGGCAAATTCAAGTCCAAGTCCTCCGGATGCTCCTGTAACAAGGGCGGTTTTTGTGTTTTTCATTCGGTAAAATTAACGCTTTTCAAACCTTAAGGTTTTCAGGTTGGCACATTCTCCTTGATGCGCAACATAAAATATAAACCCACAGGAATGGTAAGTGCAGCTGTTACCATAAAAACAATCATTGGGCCGGTAATATCCCAAAGCAACCCTGCCCACACGCTGCCCAGCAATAGCGACAAACTCTGCAAACCAGCATATGTACCCAGGCCCACGGCTTTTTCACCGGGTTTGCATACCTTGCTGATCCATGCCTTGGCGAGTCCGTCTGTGGCTGCCGCAAAACCTCCATAGACAAAGAATAATAAAATTACGGCTATGGTTGAACTAAGCAAAGCCATGCCCAGATAGGTCAGGGCAAAAAGTGCCAGTCCCAGGAGGAATATACGTTTCATTCCCACTTTATCAGATAATCGCCCAAATGGGTAGGCAAGCAGGGCGAAGATAAGGTTGTAGAAAATATAAAGACCCACCACGCCGGCATCGCTGATTCCCAGGTCTTTGGCACGCAGCAGCAGAAATATTTCAGAACTGTTGATGCCGGCGAACAGCAACAGACCAAACAATAAGGTTCGGTATGCCGCAGAGGCGCTTTTTTCAACCATTTTATGCTATCGCTGAAAGTAACGGTTTTGCCTTGTGGGGAAAGGCCGTTTTGTTCTTTAAGGGTAAACAGCAACAGCACCGAAATCATACCCGGCAAAAAGGCAATAAAAAACAGCGGAATGTAATCGCCGGGGCGGAAGTAGAGCCATATAAGCGCCAGGGCCGGACCCAGAGCGGCGCCAACGGTGTCCATACTGCGGTGAAATCCAAAAATTTTACCCCGATTGCCGTTGGTAGAAGCGTCGGCGAGTATGGCATCGCGGGCACCGGTGCGCATTCCTTTGCCCAGACGATCGAGGGTGCGCACGAAGAAAACCCACACAGGATAAGCCATGGCAGCCATCAAAGGTTTGGAGAGGGCGCTAAGGGCATAACCCAGACGCACGAAGGGCAGACGCTTGCCGCTCATATCACTCCAGTATCCAAAGTAGCCCTTACTAAGACCGGCTGCAGCTTCGGCAATGCCTTCCAAAAGCCCAATAAATGCCACACTAAACCCGATACTTCGCAAGTAGGCCGGCATTATGGGGTAGAGCATGTCGGAGGCCATGTCTGTAAACAGACTCACAAGAGAAAGCACCCAGATGCTGCGGGTAATGGAAGACATGAAACAAAGATAAATTTTAGTTTACATTTTCTGTTGTAGAGTGCGCAGGAACAGGTTGCGGCATGTTCGGATATGTAATAAATATTAAGTTTATGGTAAGGTAATCATGTTATTTTTGTAATAGAAAAATATGTTCCAAGTTAAAAAAGGCTGTCTGCTTGTCTCAGAACCCTTTCTGCCCGATGCCAATTTTTACCGAAGTGTGGTATTGATTACCGAGCACAACGCTGAGGGAAGTGTGGGCCTGGTTTTGAATCAACCCGGTGATATGGCTGTTGAGGATCTGTTTCCTGACCTCCATACAGAAGCAACTGTATTCATTGGAGGTCCCGTATCGCGCGACAGTATGCTGTTTTTACATGAATATGCCGAACTGGAAGGCGCTGAGCCTATACACACAGAATTATACTGGGGCGGTGATTTTAACATGCTGAAATTTCTGAACAATGAAGGTCTGCTGGAGGGACGTGTTAAGTACTTCATAGGTTACAGTGGCTGGGGACCCGGACAGTTGCAAAGCGAACTGGATCAAAAAAGCTGGATAGTGGCACCCGCTGAGCCGGGTGACGTGTTTTCGGATAGTGAAAATTTATGGAAAAAAGTGCTGGTAAGACTCGGCCCCGCATTCAGCTATTTAGGCAATGCCCCTGAAGATTTACAGATGAATTAGGTATTTAAAACCCAATTTATTTTGGGCTTACCATTGGCCGCAGAAATGGCTACAGACTTATATTTGCTTTTTATGAATGCTGTTTTCCGAGGCATATCCTACCTTTTATATCCCGGTACTATGGCCATTCTTGGTCTTGGATTCACGCATCTTAATAACCCCGTATCTGCATGGGTTTGGGTGTTGTTTTTTTGTGGTACGGTTGTTTTGCCTCTGCTTTCGTTATTTGTTTTTATGAGGCTGGGAAGGGTATCGGATGTGTTTATTTATAAACGTGAGCAGCGCCATGGTTTGTATGCTCTGGGTGTGTTTTTTTCAGCGCTTACTTCATGGATTATTTTTCGCGAAAACGCTTTGCCGGCTATGGTTTGGTGTATTTGCAATATGGGCGTTTTAACGTTGCTGTTTTTTATCAATTATGCAGGATTCAAAGCCTCAGCACATATGGCGGGAGCATCAGGTTTGTTAGGCTGGGTAATTTGTCTTCAACCCACAGTATTATATCTGTTTACGTCCTTGATTATTGTAATTATGGTCTATGTTGCACGCAAGGGTTTGTCTGCACACAGCCATTTTGAACTTATTCTCGGTTTTTGCCTTGGATTATTTGTTACATTTGCATTGGCTTGCTTGTTGCTAACCCACTATGGAATCTCCTGCAGTTTTGTATGAAAAAAAGGGCAATGTAGCCCATATTACCCTCAACCGCCCCGATGTTTTTAACGCCTTTAACGATGACCAGAGTTATCAGTTACAGGATGCGCTGAAGCAGGCAAATAAAGATGAAGAGGTACGAGTGGTTGTGCTCACAGGCTCCGGGAAGGCGTTTTGCAGCGGTCAGGATTTGAAGGCGATTGCGGGCAGCAAAAACCGCAGTTTGAGCGAGAGTTTATACAAAAGATACAATCCCATCATCCGCGCCATGCGTGAGATGCCCAAGCCCATTATTGGCAGAATTAACGGAGTGGCAGCCGGTGCGGGTGCATCGCTGGCGCTGGCCTGCGATTTTATCATTGCGGCAGAGCATGCTTCGCTTATTGAGGTTTTTGTGAATGTAGGGCTGGTTCCCGACAGCGGCAGCAGTTATTTTTTGCCCAAAGCCATTTCACCCGCCAGGGCATTTGAAATGTGCACCATGGCACAGAAAGTGACCGCTCAGCAGGCTCTTGAATGGGGATTGATTAATAGGGTTGTGGCCGCCGAAGCACTTGATGAAGAGGTAGCCAAAGCAGCAAATTATTATGCAACCGCACCCACCCTGGCCATTGGTATGATTAAAAAAATGCTGAATAAGGCAACCCACTCAGATCTGGAGACTATGCTTCAGTATGAGGCTTATTGTCAGGAAATAGCAGGCAGAAGTGAAGATTACCGCGAGGGTGTAACAGCATTTAACGAAAAAAGAAAACCCGAATTCAAAGGAAAATAACCGAATGAAATACCTTTACCTGATACTTTTTATTCTTATTGCAGGCACAGCTAAATCCCAGGCACCCACGATTGAGCGCTGCGGTTATGACCAGGTGATGGAGAACCTGGAAAAGCAATATCCTGGTTTCAGAGCAGCTTACGATAAAGCCTATTTGCAGTGCATTAATGGTCCAAAAGTACTCCCCAGAAAGCTTACAATCCGCGATACTACTTACTTTTACGATACCATCTACACCATTCCGGTGGTTTTTCATATTCTGTATAACAATACCAATGAAAATATTCAGGACAGCCTGATATTTAGCCAGCTGGAAGTGTTGAATCAGGATTACAGCCGACTGAACCCGGATACTGGAAATACACGCGCTATTTTTAAAAGCCGGGCAGGAAGCGTCCGTTTTAAGTTTGTACTGGCTACCACAGATCCATCGGGTAATCCAACAACAGGTATTGTGCGAAAAAGCACTACAGTTACTTATTTCAATACCAACAATGACAACATTAAGTTTACTGCTCAGGGTGGCGATAATGTTTGGAATCCGGCTAATTATCTGAATGTCTGGGTAGGAGATCTGCAGGTACCCAATCAGGGCAGTATTGTACTTGGTTATGCCTATCCTCCGTATGGGCATCCAAACTGGCCAAACTCTTCTTGGGTGGCTAATAGCAATCAGGGTGTTGTGCTTCATTATCAGATTGTTGGTCGTAACAATCCGCGTGCGACGGGTGCATTGGCCAGCAGCAAAAAAGGCAGGGTTGCAACGCATGAATTCGGTCATTTTTTTGGTCTCAGACATATTTGGGGTGATCCACCAATGTTTACATCCGGTTGTGCAGTGGATGATTATATTTATGACACCCCCAATCAGGGAAGCCGCAGCAACTTTAACTGCAATTTTGGAGCAAATACCTGTACGGATGCAAAAGATGATTTGCCGGATATGGTTGAAAATTACATGGATTACAGTTCTGAAACATGCCAGAATATGTTTACCCGCCAGCAGATTCAGGTTATGCGTACTGCCATAAAAGATTACCGCAGCACATTGCCAATCAAAGTAGAGATTGTGGAGAAGATGCGGATCTTCGATACTTTTGTTTACAATGAGGTGAAAATATTTGCCCGCAACACTAACCAGACAGCCGTGGTGGAGGTGACAAATGAGGAATTGCTGAATACGCTTACCCTAGACATTTATGATGCTTCAGGTCGCATAGTGTTGCAGGATATGCCAATTAAGCGCAATGAAGAAATTATTTCTACTATCCGTTATGCCCCCGGTGTTTATGTGTTTCAACTGAGGCGTACTGATACCAAAAAGCCTGTAAAAACAGAAAAGCTATACATCAATAAAATTTGAGCAGCGGCAAACTCTACCTGGTGGCCACGCCGGTTGGCAATTTGTCTGATATGACATTCAGGGCGGTAGAAACGCTCAAGACAGTGGATGCCGTTCTGGCAGAGGATACCCGCAACAGTAAAATTCTGTTTAACCATTATGGTATATTGACACCGCTGGAGTCATTGCATCAGCACAATGAGCATCAGCGACTGGCCGGCATCATTGAGCGGCTGAAAAACGGGGCGCAGCTGGCACAGATTTCCGATGCGGGCACTCCCGGCATCTCCGATCCGGGGTTTTTGCTTGCAAGGGCATGTGTTGAGAATGATATCCCTGTGGAGGTTATACCCGGTGCTACTGCCTTTATTCCGGCTTTGCTGAAAAGCGGTTTTGCCCTGCATAGATTCGTATTCGAGGGATTTTTACCACAGAAAAAAGGCAGGCAAACCAAATTGCTGCAAATGCTGCAGCAACCTTGCACAGTGGTTTTTTACGAAAGTCCGCACAAGCTGCTGAAAACCCTGCAGGCGCTGAAAGACCTGGGTGCAGGTGAAGCAGGGAGCTGACCAAAAAGTTTGAAGAAACCGTAAACGGCTCGGTGGAAACGCTGTTAACCCATTTTACACAGCATGCACCCAAAGGCGAATTTGTGGTCGTATTGCAGGGAACCGATTACGCGCAGGAGGGCAGTGATGATGAATAAATGGAAATGGCTTTATTACCTGCTGGCGCCCGGCATTTGTTTGTGGCTTGCCTGGCCGCCCATCGGCATTTTTGTGCTGTTGTTTGTAGGTTTTGTGCCTCTTTTGCAGCTGCAGGAAGAATGGCAGGAGCGGAGTGGACTGCGATGGTGGATAAGGCTTTATGGGTCCTTGTTTTTCTGGAATCTTTTCACCACCTGGTGGGTATGGAACAGCACATTGCCCGGGGCTGTGGCTATGCTGATTCTGAATACCCTGTTTATGACCCTTCCCTGGATTTTATATCGCTACAGCCGAAAAAAGCTTGGCGATCCTTCAATTTATCTGTTTGTAGTGTTCTGGCTTACATATGAATATCTGCACCATCGGTGGGATTTGAGCTGGCCCTGGCTAACGCTTGGAAACGGCTTGGCATCTGCTCCCTGGCTGGTGCAATGGTATGATATTACCGGCACGCTGGGCGGCTCTGCCTTTGTACTTGCCATGAACGTACTGA
Organism: Bacteroidota bacterium; assembly: GCA_009918425.1. GTDB lineage: Bacteria > Bacteroidota > Bacteroidia > NS11-12g > UBA955 > RGEC01. The sequence goes on along the minus strand of RGEC01000004.1, from coordinate 17,953 downwards.
TTTGGAAAGCATGGAAATTTAGAAGCCGCAAATATGGTTTAGCTGCCACTGCATTGCTGGTTTTTGTCTGGGTTTCTTCTGTTTTCGATGGCTGGAAGTGGCAGCAAATAGTAAAGCCCGATAAGAAAGTAAATGTTGCGGTTTGCCAGCCCAGTTACGACCCATGGAACGAAAAATTCACACGTTCTTCATCAGAAATGGTGGCTGAAATGTTGGCGCTAAGCAAAACAGCTGTAGATAAAAATACATACCTGTTGGTATGGCCCGAAACCAGTATCACATCATCCATTGATGTAGACCACCCCGCACAGCACCCCGATGTATTGTCTCTTGCCGCACTGAGAAAAGAATTTCCTTCTCTGCAAATCCTAACGGGTGCCGACATGCAGCAGGTATATGAGAACTGCAAAGTGCGTCCCAACACGACGGCCCGACCGACGCAGGAACCCTCGCTGTGGTGGAATGCATACAACAGCGCAGTTTTAATTGGTGACAAACCGCTTCAGTATTATCACAAGAGTATACTGGTACCGGGTACGGAGCAAATGCCCTTTGTGCAACATTTTCCCTGGATAGACAAACTGGCGGTGCAGCTTGATGAGAACAGTATTTCAGGGAGTTTGGGTAAAAGTACTGCCCCGGTGGTTTTTGATGCCAAAGAAATCAAAGTTGCGCCCATTATTTGCTATGAAAGTATATACGGCGATTATACCGGCCGTTTCGTGAAAGACAGTGCCGATATATTGTGTGTAATTACCAATGATGCCTGGTGGGGAAATACGCCGGGTTACAAACAACATCTGGCCTATGCACGGTTAAGGGCCATTGAACACCGTCGTTGGCTGGTGCGCAGTGCCAATACCGGTATTTCCGGTTTCATTAATCCATACGGCGAATTGGTAAAGGCAACAGACTGGTGGGAGAAGACTGCTGTTTCTGAGAGTATTGAAATAGACAGCAAACGCAAATTGACGCTGTATACCCGCATGGGTGATTTGATGTGGCTCTTGATTCTTAGCGGGATCTGTATTGTACTGGGTTCCGCATATTATTTGCGTTTGCGCAAATCCTAAACACCGCGGGTAATACTTCGGATAACATCAAAACCCTGCAAAAACTCCTTGGCAATAATTCTTAACATGGTATATACCGGTGCGGCAACGATCATACCACCCAGACCGGCCAGCTGAAAACCGGCCAGAACCACAAAGAACAATTCCAATGGGTGTACCTTAAGGGAGTTTGAGAAAATGAGGGGATATGAAACAAGATTATCCAGCAAGATGGCCACAACAAAAACGGTTGCCACCTCCATGAGATCAGGCATAATGGAGGTATAAAAATCCGCCCCGATGTGTCCGCCAATACTGAATAGCAGAGCAAACGATAGACCCAGTGCGGGACCAACATAGCTTATTAGGTTTATCAATCCGCAGAATACGGCAATGGTGAGAGCATATGGTTCACCAACAATACTCAGGCCAATAAAGATGTAGCTCCCAAATACCAGAATCTGCAACAATACACTCCTGAAGTATTTTCCGAGCAACGTCTGAATGGCTCTCAGCACCTTTTGCATACGCGATTCAATTTTATCAGGCGTCAGGATATGGATAAGCCGGTAAAGCAGAAACTTTTCTTTCAGAAAAAAGAAGGTGATGAAAAGCACCGAGAAAATCCATCCGCCTGCGGTGCTAACACCGCTTACAATTTCGGTAACCGCAGTGCGAATGTCGGCAGACTGTATCCAATGCATAAAATCTTGTTTAAGATGCTCTGCACTGAAGATATCGCCATCTATGCCCCATGTGCTTAGATAATGTTGTAAATCGGCCAAAGGAGCACCGAAACTGTGTTTAAAATCGTCATTGGATATATGGCTGACACGCTCTGCCTGTTCCAGCATCGGCGGAACAATCAGACGAAGCAATCCAAAAATTGAAGCCAATAGGAAAAAAATTATGCTCAAGGCGTAAATCCAGCGCGGCAGTGGATTCTTTTTCCATCTTACATACTTTTCCATCCAGGCCATCAATGGCGTAGCAATGAAACTTATGAGGGCTGCTACCAGAAAATAGGCTATCACACTGCGGAGATACCAGGCCGCAATGAGGGTAGCAACGAGGGCTACCCTGCCTATCCATTTTTTATGATTCGGGCTCAATAACGGGGCTGTCTTCTGCGGATGCTTCCGGTTCTGTGGTTTCGGGAATTGCAGTTTCAGTAGCACTTTCCGTGTTTTCAGCGGCAAGTACAGGCTTTTGTTCGAACGGTCGTTTGCCAATTAGCCTTTCCAGATCTGCCTGGAACAGGATTTCCTTTTGCAGCAGTTCTTCTGCAACGGCTTTCAGTTCTTCTTTCTTTTCTGTGAGAAGGTTTTTACATCGCGTGTAGGCGCCGGCGATAATACTGCGCACTTCCTCATCGATCAGCTCCGATGTTTTTTCGCTGTAGGGCTTCTGATATCCGTATTCGCCCTGAGGATCGTAGAAAGACAGGTTACCTACCTTATCGCTCATGCCGTAAATGGTAACCATGCTGTAAGCCATTTTGGTAATGCGTTCCAGGTCATTCTGAGCCCCCGTGCTGATTTTGCCGAAGAAAATATCCTCAGCAGCTCTGCCGCCCAAGGTCATACACATTGAGTCCAGCAATTGTTCTGTGCGGTAAAGGTATTGTTCTTTAGGTAGATATTGTGCGTAGCCCAAAGCAGCAACACCGCGGGGCACGATGCTCACTTTCAGCAGCGGATCAGCATTTTCAAGGAACCAGCCTGCAATGGCATGGCCTGCCTCATGGTAAGCCACAATCTGCTTTTCTTCCGGAGAAATTATTTTGTTTTTCTTTTCCAGTCCACCGATAACACGATCAATGGCATCCTGAAAATCCTGCATGTCCACATGCTCTTTGCCATGGCGGGCCGCAATCAGTGCAGCTTCATTGCACACATTGGCAATTTCCGCACCTGCAAATCCGGGAGTTTGTGCTGCAAGTTTATGGGCATCCACATCACCTGCCAGTTTGGTGAGGGGTTTCAGGTGTACTTTAAAAATTTGCTCTCTGCCGGCCAGATCGGGTCTGTCAACAGAAATCTGCCTGTCAAAGCGACCCGGACGCAACAATGCGCTGTCCAGAATGTCGGGACGGTTGGTCGCGGCCATAATTATAACACCGCTGTCAGTACCAAAACCATCCATTTCGGCCAGCAGCTGATTCAGGGTGTTTTCACGTTCGTCATTGCTTCCTTGTACAAGGTTTTTACCACGGGCGCGGCCTACCGCGTCAATTTCATCAATGAATATAATGCAAGGGGCTTTTTCCTTCGCCTGTTTAAACAAATCACGTACACGGCTTGCACCGACACCTACAAACATTTCAACGAAGTCAGATCCGGAGAGCGAAAAGAAGGGCACGCCTGCTTCTCCTGCAACTGCCTTAGCCAGCAGGGTTTTACCTGTTCCGGGAGGGCCTACCAGCAATACCCCTTTAGGTATTTTACCTCCCAGGTTGGTATATTTTTTAGGGTTTTTAAGGAAATCAACGACTTCCATTACTTCTACCTTGGCTTCTTCAAGTCCCGCTACATCTTTGAAAGAAATATTGACCTTTGTGTCTTTGTCAAACAGCTGGGCTCTGGCACGGCCGATGCTAAATATATTGGAGCCACCGCCGCCGCCTCCACCGCCCACACGGCGAAAGAGAATACTCCAAAAAATGAGAAAAATGCCAATGAAGAACAGCCATTGAAAGAGTTGTCCAACAAAGTCGCTGTGCGATTCGTAGCTGATGGGCGGCGCTTGAATTTTCTTTTCCTTAAGCTCCTCTTTCAAGTCTTTTATTTCGTTGTTGAAATATCCTTTTTCAATTTCAAAATAATAATTGGGCTGGCTTCCGCCCAGAAAATCTTCTTGTTTGGCATTGTTTTTATGTTGATCCTTGCCGGTAGAATCCTTTTTCAGGTATACTTCCACGATTTGCTCATTTACAACAATGAGTTTTTGAACATCCCCCTGCACAATCATTTCCCGCACGTCATTCCAGTTGGTGCTGCGTCCTGAACTGCGGGGAAAGAATGTAAGTACCAGCATCACAATAAATATGATACCATAAATCCAATAGGGATTAAACCGAAAACCACCGGGTTTGGGTTTGTTATTGTTAATTTCGCTCATAGGGTTAAAATATCTGTCGGCAAAAGCTAAGCCAAACAGAAATACACTACAAAGCTAACATTTATACCTGCCAAATGCTACATTTCGCACAATTTGTATATACTGAAACAAAAAACCCTGCCATTTTAGCAGGGTTTTGATAGGTTTGTTTTTTAGTGCTGAATAAGGGATTTAACCAACCAGCTTCTTGATTGTGATTGTCCATGTATAAAATATACCCCGTTCGGCCAGCTGCCTGCATGTATATTCAAACCATTCATATCGGCACTACCAACGTAAATAATTCTACCTGCAGCGTCTCGCACACTAATCATGGATTTTTCCGGGGCAATCAGATGCAAGGTTTCAGAAGCAGGGTTAGGAAACACAACAATTCCTGATGAACCAGTTACACTGCCTGTATTGTTTGGGATTTGCGCTTTGGGCTGTAATTCCATTCTTTTGTTGGTAAACAGACGGTAGGCACCTGCTGCAAGCGTTACAGGCATATTTTTATTTGTAACACGCAGGCTGTCGCCGGAGAACACTTCAAACCATTTGCCTGTATCGTGAAAATCATAGGTGGTATTTACTGAAATAACGTCTGTGTTTGCAATAACGTGCACATAGTGGTCAAAATACTGCAGCCAGGCTTTTTTTACCCTGCCGCTGAGGTCAAAATTGTTATACGTAGTATGAAAAACCGGGTATTTATTTCGTAGGTTCATCATGGTCGAATATACCTGCTGCAGGCTTTGGCGATTGGGTTCGGTGAGGTAATTCCAGCGGATAGGTTTTTCGCCTGTGCGGCCATTGGTGCTGATGCTCACATCATATCCGAGTTCTCCAAACTGCCATACCATTTTGGGTCCCGGCACACTGAAAAACAGTACTGTAGCCATTTCACAACGTTTAAGACCTGTTGGCGTCAGCTTAATGTTGTAGTTGCCACTGGCATTCCCAAAATTGATATTTTTGTACATCATGCGTTCCTCATCGTGGCTTTCCATGTATGATACCAGGTTTGGCTTGCTCCAACCGCGGTTTTTATAGTTGCTGAACCAAGATATATCATAATTATAACCCATGGAGACTTCTGTATAGGCTGTATTCCCATTACCCCACAGCATGAAGCCTTCATTGGACAGCTCGGTTTCTTCGCTGTTATCGGCAAAGTGTTCAAGGATAAGTACGGCATTATTGTCGTATTTTCTGATTTCATCGCGCATGCGTTTAAGCAGGTAGATACGGCTTCCGTCATATTGCCCCCATGCAGTTGTATTTCCAAGTGTATTTTTTTGGGTGAATCCTTTGGACAGATCAAAACGAAATCCATCGGCCTTGAACTCCTGCAACCAGTATTTCAGGGTTCTGTCCATGTACTGCTGTGTGAACTGACTTTCATGATTAAAATCATACCCGACATTAAAATCATGTTTGGCCACGGGATTTAACCAGGGATTGTTGTCAGCCGGCTGGTTCAGTGTGCTGTTCCAATACAGATGACAAAGGGTACTTTGTCCGAAAACGTGATTGAAAACAACATCCAGAATAACCGCAATACCTTGTTTATGGCACTCGTCAATAAAGGCTTTCAGTTGATTGGCATTACCGTAGTATTTATCAAGTGCCATGTGGTATGATACGTTGTATCCCCAGCTGGAATTTCCTTCAAATTCATTGACCGGCATGAGTTTAATGGCAGTGACTCCCAGTTTTTTCAGGTAGGGAAGGGTGTCTTTTAATACGGTATATGCGTGAGCGGCAATAAAGTCGCGTATGTGCAGTTCATATATGTTGAGTTGGCCTGCATTCCTTACTGTGAAGGTATCATGTTTCCATGCATAGGCAGATTTTCCCGGCTGAATTACCGAAACCAAACCTGTGGTTTTGCCTGCAGGATAATTCGGCAATCCCGGGAAATCGGATTTGTTTACGAAGGGGTCGTTCCAATTGTCTAATATAAGTTCACTCAGGGGATCTGCTTCTCTCAGCAAGCCATCCACCAGATACTGATATCCGTATTGTTGACCTTTTTTAAGTCCTGAAACCCTTAGCCACCATCGATTTCCGTCGGGTGTTTTCTTCATGAAATAGGCCGGTAATGGCTGCCAATTGTTAAAATCTCCGATTACATAAGCGTAATTTTTGCCCGGTGCCACCAAAGAGAAGAGCAATGTGGAATCATTGATATAATTGGCTCCGTCTACCATGCCTGCGGGTAGCGCTTCTGCAGTCACTCCAGGGTTGATGGAAATATACAGGGTGTCGCTGGCCGAGAGACTTCCTTTTTGTGCGCGTACTACATACATGTAACGTCCTGCAGATCTGCCGGTGAGGCTTTTGGTGAAAGTGGTGGTAGTCTGTGTGTCAAGCTGCACGCCATTTTCCAAGAAAGTAATTTTGGCTGCTTCTGAAGCTTTGGCTTCGAATGTGATATTATCAGTTGTTTCAAAAATACCCGGAATTTCGGCGGGTTTAGTAAAGCTGATCTTCAGACCCGGAGGAAATATATCGGCGTAGATATCGGTTCCGTCAGCATTTCTGCCTACCTTATCTCCTGCCTTGTTGCGAAATACGGCTGCTATTTTCTTGATGGTTTCGCCCCCTGGAACGCCGTAAAAAGTAGGTATGTAAATTTTGATTTTGTATATATTACTTCCCATGTAGGTCATCTTTCGGGGTAAATCATCGGTTCCCCAAACGCCTTTTACATAGCGCCAGTCTGAGTTTCCGGTGCTTAAGTTGGTTATTACACCGGTGTGGATATACACATCGGGTGGCCCCAAATCTTTTAATGCGCCGTTTCCTTTAGTGGCATCATAGATGATTGTAACACTGTCATTTTGTGAAGCAAAAACAGGATCTAATGACATTTGTGCAAAAGCTTGAGTGCTCAACAAAAATGAGAAAACGATAGTATATATTTTTGACATGACTTTGTTCTCAAAAATAACATAAAAAAAGGCAACTTTTGTCATAAAAGTTGCCTTTTTGTAGGGAAAATATCAATTATTCAAACACCAGGGTTGTGGTGGCTGTAGCTCCGTCAGCAGAGGAAACTTTCACAAAGTAAGTTCCTGCAGCAGGTTTCATGATAGTACCATAATTTACTCCTGCAGCAAAATTATTTTTGGCAATCACTTTACCGGAAATATCAAACAATTCTACTACGTGTGCAATGTTTTTGTTAGTGAACGAAACATTGGCAGAAGCTGTAGCAGGGTTAGGATAAATACCTTTGAAAACACTGTTTGATTTTCTGATGCCTGTAGTTGGCAACTTATAGGTTGAACAGCTATCGTATCTATAGATTACCAGAACGGTATCTTTGGTAAGACCACTCAGGTCGATGGTACGGTTGAAACCACCCAGACCATTATCATTACCACAACCACCGGTTTTGAAGTTGCCGGTTTCGCCGTCCTTATCACCTCCACGGCCGTTGAAATACTTGTACTGGTATGATCCGGGTGAGAGGCTTACGGTCAAGTCGTATACATCATTTTTGTCGGCGTCTGTGAGGCGAAGTGTGTCTTTGCTCCAGTTACACAGTGATTTACCTGCAACGGCATCCTGGAAGTCACCGGCAATGTAAAGACCTGCAGCATTCACAATCACGTCACCCATGTATACACGGAAGGTTACATTTTTAGGTGTGCTTTGTGCAGGAATGCTGTAGGAAATACTGCCTGTTACAGCGCCACCAACGGCAACGGTGTACTGACGGTTTGGTCCAACGAGTTTCCAGCCGCACTGGTTTTCAATTCCCCATTCCCAGCTACCCTCTTCGATATCAGTTTTCAATGTCCATACATTGTCACCTGCAGTGGTATCGCCATTGGTACCATTGTCGAACATGTCTTTGCTTGACCATCCGAACATTGAACCTTTCAGTTTTACGCCTGATTCTTTTTTAGCCAGGTCGCGTACGGTGAAAACCACAGGGTGTGTGGGTTTGGTTTTGGGAATAACAATCTCAACCTGACCGGAAACGGCCCCTGATGCAACTGTGAATTTATAGTTAGGTACACCTGGAGTTAACCACGCGCCGTCCTGGTCTACAGCACCCCATTCGTAGGTTCCGTCTGCCACACTGGCAACCTTTAGCGACCAGATGTTGTCATTGGCAGTAGCGTCGCCGTTGGTGCCATCGTCATAAGCTGAAACATCAGTCCAGTTGTTGAACTGGCCTTTAAATTTAATAGCGGTTTTGGTTTTGTTGTTTCGATCGTCGACCTTAAGCGTAACGTCCGCTTGTGCATAGAGGCCCGCTGTTGCCGAAAATGCAAGAATGGTCAGGTAGTTTTTAATCATGTTGGTTTGATGGTTTAGTTCTAGAAGCAAAAATAAAAATTAATAAGTGTAATTCAGACACTTTGAAATAATTTTTTTTTCTTTGTTGAAGTAATTTTAACAAATGATGAAGTTTTTTTACCGGAAGCAATGTTTTGTTTTTATACTCAGTGCAGTTCTGACTTGTTCCTTGAAGGCGCAGCATGTCAGACGGTGTGATCCTCCTTTCTGGTTTAAAAACATGGGGCAAGAACAACTTCAGCTTCTGTTGTATGGTGATTCTATACATTTGGCAAAAATTACCGTAAAAGGAGGCCCCCGCCTGATTTCAGAGGCAAATGGAATCAATCCCGGTTACCGAATTGTGTATGTTTCTATGAGACCAAAACAGGGAGATTTTACTATTGAAACTTTCCTGAACGGACATAAATGCAAATTCCGTTATGCAGTGAAAGAGAAGCCAATGCCGGGTGTAATGATGAGTCCCGCAGATCGCATGTATCTGCTTATGCCCGATCGTTTTGCTAATGGGAATGACAGTAACGACAACATTACAGGCATGTTGGAAATGGCCGACAGGAGCGCCCTGCACGGCAGGCATGGCGGCGATATTGCCGGTATTTCCGCTAACCTTGAACATTTAAAAAAATTGGGTTTTAATGCGCTTTGGATGACGCCACTGCTTGTGAACAATCAGCCAACACAGAGCTACCACGGTTATGCCTGCACCGATCATTACCGTATTGATCCCAGGTACGGTAGCATGGATGAATACCTGAAACTGGCGGATAAGAGTCGCAATATGGGTATAAAATGGGTGCCGGACGTGGTTTATAATCATGTGGGCAATGAGCACGCTTTATTTAAAAAACTGATTTCCCATGACTGGTTTAATTTTCGCGATACCTTTTTCCGCACCAATTACCGTGTGGCGTCCCTGAGCGATCCCTATGCGGCAAAATCGGAGGTCAAAACCATGTTGGAGGGCTGGTTCGACCATCATATGCCTGATTTAAACCAGAATAATCTGCATGTTCAGCGTTATCTAATTCAAAATACATTATGGTGGGTGGCAAATACTTCCGCTTCAGGATTGCGTGTGGATACATACCCCTATTCACAACCCGATTTTCTCGTCCGACTGAATTTCGATCTGAAAAAGGCGTTTCCAAGTCTGTTTGTTTTCGGAGAAACCTGGGAACACACCCTGGCAGCCCAATCGGTATTTGCGCCCAATATTTATCCAAAATCTCAGGTAGGCTTACCGGATGCTGTAACCGACTTTCAATTTTGTTTTGGTTTGCATCAGGCTTTGAATGAGTCTTTTGGCTGGAATACAGGCATTAGCAGATTGTATTACTTGATGGCTTCCGATTACGTTTACCGAAATCCTGAAATGCTGGTAACGTTTGCCGATAACCATGATTTAAACCGCATGCATGCCACCTTTGGAAAAAACATATCCAAAACCAAAATGGCGCTGGGTCTTATGTATATGAGCCGTGGCATTCCATGCGTGTTTTATGGCACAGAATGGCTCATGACTGATACAGGAGCTCACGGCGCTATACGCAGGGATGCACCCGGTGGTTGGAAGGGAGATCTGAAAAATGGATTTTCGGAAGAGGGTCTCAGCGCGGAGCAGCTTGACATGTTCAATTATATCAGGAATCTGTCCCGCATTCGTTCGGATTATGCGGAATTGTTTAGTAAAGGTAAGCGCACTCAGTACATTCCTGAGAAAGGACTTTTTGCATTCTTTATGGAAGGAGATAAAGAAATATTGGGCGTTTTTGTAAATCAATCTGACATGCCGCTCAGTATAAATCCTTCTAAGTATCCCGACATTCCTGCTATATGGGCAAATGGAAATGTAATTCTGAATCCGGAAACCAAAGGTCTTCAGGTTCCTTCTGTCTCACCAATGGCAATTTCTGTGGTACGCTACCCCAAACTGCGTAAATGATTGTAGTGAATGGTATGGTAAGGCTGCTTTAGATTTAATGGGCTATTTTAATAAGTTTACCATCATTTACATAAACCATAGAAACGGCGGCCAGTAGCATCATGAATCCTGCAGTTACCAGTGCGTATATGGCCTGATTGTCGAACAGGAACGAAACCATAGGACCTGCCAGCAAAGCGCTTACAATCTGGGGTATGGTGATGAAAAAGTTAAATATGCCCATATATATGCCCATTTTTCCTGAGGGAATACTGCCTGCCAGTATGGCATAAGGCATTGCAAGAATGCTGGCCCAGGCCATACCAACACCTATCATGCTGTATATGAGCATATTGGGATTGGTTATAAAGAACATAGAAATGAGTCCTATGCCGCCGCATACCAGCGAAAAGGCATGGGTTTGTTTGCGTCCGATTTTTCTGACAATAGCAGGTAAAATAAGCGCATATATGGCACTTACGCCATTGTAAATTCCAAATAAAATGCCTACCCAGTCGCCTGCTTTACCAAACACTATTTTTTGAGCACCGTCATATTCCGAAATTCCCACAGGCAACCCAAACGCATTTTCGGCGATTCCTTTGGTGGTGTAAACCCACATACAGAATAAACCAAACCAGCTGAAAAACTGTACCAGACCCAGTTGCAACATGGCTTTTGGCATTTTTGTGAAATCTCTGAAAATTTCGGATAGACCAGCTGACTCACTTTGTGGGTTCTCTCCATGATATTTTGCGTAGGTTTCCGGATCATATTCCTTCGCAAACAGCACTGTCACCAATATACACCCCAGGAAAAATGCAGCACCTATGTAGAATGAGAATACTACGTTATCGGCTACCATCCCTTTTGGGGCAGAATTACTTACATTGAAAAGGTTTGTCATCATCCAGGGAAGCCAGCTGCCGAGTACTGCGCCTATGCCAATCAGGAATGTCTGAATGCTGAAGCCCAGGGTTCGCTGTTCATCGCTGAGATTGTCTGCCACCAGAGCGCGGAAGGGCTCCATGGCCACGTTGATACTGGCATCCATCAGGGCCAGAAATACAGCTCCGAACAACAGGGCAGATTTGCCGGCAAACCATGCCGCACTGTTGGGAAGCATTACAATAGCTATACAACAAAGCAGTGTACCGGCCAGAAAATAGGGTTTTCTTCTGCCCAATGGCGTCCAGGTTTTATCGCTGAAATATCCAATCAATGGCTGAACCAGCATACCGGTGAGGGGGGCTACAAGCCAGAACCAGCTAAGTTCATGAACTTTGGCACCAAAATCTTCCAGTATGCGGCTGGCATTTCCGTTCTGAAGTCCAAAACCGCATTGAATTCCCATAAATCCAAAGCTCATCCAGGTGATTTGTGCGGCTGTAAGTTTGGGTTTTTGTTCCATAAGGTTAGTGCCGCAATCTACGGAATTCGGGCCATAGTGTCAAATAAACACTATTAAATGGAATTACATCTGGTGAAACAGTGATTTATCAAATCTATACAGGCCGGCAGGTTTATGCGCTACACCTTGCTGTTTTTCATTCAATGGAACAATAAAAGAGGTGCGCAATATTTTTCGGCGGAAATTGCGTTTATCAAACTTATCATCCAGAATAGCCTCATACAATTTCTGTAGCTGGGCAAGGGTAAAACGGTCAGGAAGCAGCTCATAGCCCAGTGGCTCGATGTATATTTTATGCTTGAGGTGATCCAGTGCTTTTTCCAGAATATCGTTGTGGTCAAAACCCAGCTGAGGTACATTTTTCACCTTCATCCATACGGCGTTGCGGGCAAAACTTGAGGGCGTGAGGTTAAATCTTTCCTTGTTAATCAGGGATGTATAGGCAACGGTAATTACCCTGGCTTCCGGATGGGCTCGTATGCTTCTTAGCCAATCCTGATCGTGTTTTTTACTTATTCTTTCCGGATCACCAAAGGTGTAAACCTGTTCCAAAAAAATATTTTCAAGTCCGGTTAATTCCGTTAAAACACGCTCTGCAGCACAATCCAGAGTTTCATCTTCATAAATAAGATTTCCGGGCAATGCCTTGATTTCGTCAACCTTATCGGTGTTTCCTGCCGAGCGCTCAATCAACAATACTTCCAGTTCATGATTGTTAAAACTGAATATCACACAATCTACGGAAACATTGGGGTTAATGGCATGTTGGGGCATAGCAAAAGAGGCTCGCAAATATAGCAATTTTGACTTTTTTTGTGCCAATATTAAACAAGCTTCTGTTGGCTATGTGTATTAATTACACTAAGTTTGCAGTTAGACTGTACTATAAAAAAATGATTATTGTAGCTGAAAGTGGTTCGACCAAGTGCGATTGGCTGATTAGCAAGCAGGGAGGAGATGTTTTGGAAACCCATACGATGGGGTTTAATCCTTTTTTCCATCAGCCGGATGAGATTTTAACCCATCTGCGAGGCAATCAGGATTTGAGTCAGGTTGCTGCCAGAGCATCAGCGGTGTATTTCTATGGCGCAGGATGTTCAAGTGCGGATAGAAATGAAGTTATATTGTCTGCTCTCACAAAATTTTTTGTAAATGCACATTGTGAAGTAAACCATGATTTGAATGCTTCGGCATTTGCCACCTGGGATGGTAGACCGGCTATTACCTGTATTATCGGCACAGGAAGCAACAGTTGTTATTATGACGGTTACAAAGTTTCAGAACAGGTACCTGCCCTTGGCTATATTCTGGGGGATGAGGGTAGTGGTTCCTACTTCGGTAAAACAATAGTAGCCGATTATCTTTACAAACGCCTGCCTGCTGAGTTGCAGACTGCATTTTATGAGCAATACAAACTGCAAAAAGAAGAGATATTTCATCAGGTTTATAATACGAACAAGGCCAATGTCTTTCTGGCTTCTTTCATGCGCTTTATCGTACCGCATAAGGATCATCCCTACATGAAAGCATTGGTGTATGAGGGTCTTTCCCGCTTTGCGGAAATCCACATCTGTTGTTTCCCTAACTACCGTGAGGTACCGGTTCATTTTGTAGGGTCGGTGGCGTTCTACTTTACGGAGATTTTACAAAAAGTGTCTGCAGAGAAAGGTTTTACCTTGGGTAAAATAGATAAAAACCCGGGTATGTCATTGCTCAAATATCATCTTACCAAAGAGGAAGCCTACAACAACACTGAGAAAGCATGATTCGTGGTGTAATCTTCGACCTGGATGGTGTGCTCACAGATACAGCAGTTTATCATTATCAGTCGTGGCGAAAGATTGCATCCGGAGTGGGTTTTGATCTTACGGAAAGCCACAACGAGCAACTCAAAGGAGTGAGTCGGGCTGAAAGCCTTGACATTATATTGAACTTGGCCGGAGCGAGTAAGACTGACGATGAAAAGTCGGTGTTGCTTGCCGAAAAGAACAGCCATTATCTGGAGCTGATTGCCGGTCTGAGCACCGCCGATATTTTACCCGGTGTGGTTGATTTTCTTGAAAATATAAGATCAGGTGGATTGAAGACCGCTGTGGGGAGCAGTTCCAAAAATGCAGCATTCATATTGGACAAACTACAGCTAACATCCTACTTTGATGCTATCGTTGACGGCAATATGGTTAAGCAAACCAAGCCGGATCCGGAAGTTTTTCTGAATGCGGCCAAGTTGCTGAATTTGCCGTCAGAAAATTGTCTGGTAATTGAAGACGCCGATGCAGGTGTTGCTGCTGCTAAATCTGCCGGTATGCAAGTGCTGGGAATCAATAGCCATGGGTTATTGAAAGATGCAGACCGTTGCGTGCAGAATCTCCTGAATATGGATTTACAATTTATACACACGCATTTTTCATCATGATTGACAAACCATGAAGGATTATATAAAAATACATCCATGGAGCATTGTAGAGGAAGGCTTCGATGCCTCCAGAAATAAGGTTTCAGAGAGTTTATTCAGCATTGGCAACGGTCGCATGGGACAGCGCGCCAATTTTGAGGAGGCATTTACAGGGCCTACCCTTAAAGGCTCTTACATTGCCGGTATATACTATCCCGATAAAACCCGCGTGGGCTGGTGGAAAAACGGCTATCCCGAATATTTTGCCAAAGTGCTTAATTCGGTAAGTTGGAACAGCTTGGATATTTCCGTGGACGGCACCCCAATTGATATGGCCGGCACAGCGCCTTTGCATTTTCGCCGTGAGCTTGATATGAAAAATGGTTTGCTGAAAAGAAAGTTTACAGTAAACATCCGGGGTAATTTTATACACGCAGAAACGGAACGTTTCTGCAGCATGCACCGCAAGAATCTGGGGGTAATCCGCTACAGCATTACAGCTGAGAAAGATTGTACCATAACCATCAGCAGCGGGCTCAATGGCGATGTAAGAAACCAGGACGCCAACTATGACGAGTTCTTCTGGGAAAATACGGCTACCGGTTTTTTTGAACAACCTGTTGCCTGGCTATCGCAACAAACCCGCAAAACCAACTTTGGGGTATATGCCTTATGCCGCCACAAATGGAATGAAGGGTTGGCACCGCTGAAAACCGATACTTATAAAACTGACCTTTCCGCGGGCATGGGCTACACATTTGCACTGAAAGCCGGTGAAACCCTAACGTTTGAAAAATATTGCATAATACTCAGCGATTTGTATGTAAACCGCAATGCGTTTTCCCAACAAGGATTTCAGGAGATTCAGGATGCATATGATGCGGGTTTTGATACCTTAAAAAAAGAACAAACCAACGCATGGGAAGCTATCTGGAAGAACTGCGATATACAAATTGAAGGAGATGATTCGGCCCAGCAGGCCATAAGATTCAATATCTTTCAGTTGTTTCAGACCTATACCGGAGACGATGCCCGCCTGAATATTGGTCCCAAAGGATTTACAGGCGAAAAATATGGCGGCAGCACGTATTGGGATACAGAGGCTTATTGCATTCCATTCTACCTGGGCACGGCTTCACCGGATGTTGCCAGAAACCTTTTACTTTATCGCTATCATCAACTGCCCAGAGCCATTGAGAACGCCGAAAAGCTTGGATTTACCCACGGTGCGGCTTTGTATCCCATGGTTACCATGAATGGAGAGGAATGCCACAACGAATGGGAGATTACCTTCGAGGAAATACACCGAAATGGTGCCATTGCCTATGCCATTTATGATTATATCAACTATACGGGTGATGAAGAATATATGATATCCCACGGACTGGAAGTGCTGATTGGTATTGCGCGTTTCTGGGCACAGCGGGTAAACTGGTCCAACGATAAAAAGAAATATGTAATGCTGGGCGTAACAGGCCCCAATGAGTTTGAAAACAACGTAAATAACAACTGGTATACCAACTACATGGCTGCGTGGTGCATGCGCTATGCGGCAGAGCAGTATGAGAAGCTGGCAAAAACCAACAGCAGCAGATTGTCTGAAATCAGGGATAAAACGAAACTGGATTACAGCGAGATTCAGAACTGGATTAAGATTCAGTCAAATATGCATTTTCCTTATGATGCAGAACGCAATGTTTTTCTTCAGCAAGACGGTTTTCTGGACAAGGAGCTCATTCCTGTTTCGCAGCTTCCTGCATCTCAGCGCCCTATTGTAGAGCACTGGAGCTGGGACCGTATTCTCAGGAGTTGCTACATCAAGCAGGCTGATGTATTGCAGGGTTTCTACTTCTTCGAAGACGATTTTGATATAGAATCTCACCGCAGGCATTTTGATTTTTATGAGCCCTTTACGGTTCATGAATCTTCTTTATCGCCCTGTATTCATAGCATTCTGGCCAATAAAATAGGGAATGAAGAAAAGGCTTATGAATTTTACCTGCGCACAGCCAGACTTGACCTAAACGATATCAACAATGATACCTGCGACGGTTGCCATATCACCAGCATGGCCGGTACCTGGATGACCATAAGCAAAGGATTTGCGGGAATTCGCATACGAAACGGAAAGCTACATTTGGATCCCGCACTGCCAACCAATTGGAACAGCATGCGTTTTAATCTGCGTTTCAGGGAAAATCTGTTGGGAATCAATATCGGTAAAAAAGGAATTACAGTGCAGAATATTGAGGGTTCACCAACCGAAATCATCTGCAATACAAAACCATATGCAATAAGCGCTGCCGGCGAAATCTTCATACCGTGAAAACCCCTTTGCATATATTGCTGACAATCGTTACCGCCTTGCTGAGTGCATGCGGTATTTTCAGTAAAAAGACCATTGCAGTAACCTATGCTGAATTAACTGCTCCGGTAATGCCGGTTTGGCTTTCAGGGGATACAACCGTTTTAAATACAGAAGATGTTTTTCCGAACCGCAAAGTAGGTGTAATAGTTGCCGGTAATTTACCTGAAAATAAAAGGCCCCGATTACACAGCCATCGGTCGGGTA
Organism: Bacteroidota bacterium; assembly: GCA_009918425.1. GTDB lineage: Bacteria > Bacteroidota > Bacteroidia > NS11-12g > UBA955 > RGEC01. The sequence goes on along the minus strand of RGEC01000004.1, from coordinate 1,183 downwards.
CAGAATCAAATGACCGGTTACTGGATGTTATTGCACCCAAGCAGGCCGTGTTGTCTGCCATTACCTTGGTAGATCTCACCAATAACCAGCGTTGCGACTGGGTGCTGAAAAAACCTGTGCAGATTCCGGTAACATTTCGCTATCGTGGAAAATGCGAAAAGGGCGTTTTTGTAAAAGGAGATTTTAATGCTTGGAGCTCTCGGTCTCATCCCTTGAAAAAGATATCTGATAATGAATATACAACTACCCTTTCGCTGGATCCCGGTGAGTACGGATATCAGTTTGTAGTGGATGATAGAGAGGTTGTTGATTCCGAAAATCCGGTAAAAAGAAGCAATGGCTTTGGTGGTGAAAACTCCGTTATATCAGTGAAAGAAAGCCGCCCGATGCCCCATATCAATGCCTTGTCATCAGAAAAAGGAATATTGATTGAACAAACCGAAAATCTGGGTTCATCCGGGTTCAATATTATTGCCCTGTGGAACAACCGCATCATTTATCAGTCAAGCAAAAGTGAGAACAAGCTGGAACTGGTTATTCCAAACGAAGCCAAGTCTGTAAAGCGCAGTTTTATTCGGGTGTTCAGTGCTACCGAATTCGTTCATGGAAATGATTTGCTGATTCCGCTGGAGTATGGAAAGCCCGTAACGGATGCAAAATTGCTAGACCGCCAGGATCTGGAGCGCACGGTTATGTACTTTGCATTTGTTGATCGGTTTAAAAACGGTGAAAAAACCAACGATAAACCATTAGATCATCCATTGGTAACCGTCAGAACCAATTTTCAGGGTGGCGATATTCAGGGAATTACCCAAAAAATAAAAGAAGGCTACCTCGATAGCCTGGGAATGAACGCGCTGTGGATCAGTCCCATTTCCAGAAATCCCAAAGGTGCCTGGGGTGATTTCCCGGATCCGCATGTGAAGTTTAGCGGTTATCATGGCTATTGGCCGGTTTCCAATACACTGATAGATGAAAGATTTGGAAATGCTGATGCGCTCAAAGAAATGCTGGATGAGGCACACCGGCACAACAACAATGTTTACCTGGATTATGTGGCACATCATGTTCACAAGGAACATCCGATTTATAAACAGCATCCCGATTGGGTAAATTGGCGCTTAGGTGTAGTAGCAAAAGTTAGTCCAACTAATGCTGCCGGCTTGGATCTCAATGCCAAGAA
>RGEC01000300.1 GCA_009918425.1 Bacteroidota bacterium | reverse complement strand
AAGATGTCTCAGGAAGAAGAAATAGAGAAAATGAAAAAGAGTCAAAGGATCGCCAGTTTTTCCCTCGCCGCCTTGGCGGTGGCGTTTACCTCCCAACTTTCCGCCCAGTCCGTTTCAACAGATCCCGTCGGCTTTGTTACTTTAAATGTTACTGCTGGGACTGGTGTCGCCAAAAAAGCTTCCTATCTTTCATTTCCGCTGTATGCGACAGCTTCGATAACGGGTCAGGCGGTAGGTCAAATTACTGCTGTTACTTCCAACACCTTGTCCAACACCAACGCAGGATGGGCACTGGGAGCCTTAAGCCAGCCATCTACACCATTCGCAATTCAAATAACTAGCGGAACAGCGGAGGGTCGCATTTTTTTAATTGCTGCAAATGCAACTACTGGTGGAGCGGTCGGTAGCGCGGCTTCTGCAAACACAGCCACAACTGTTACGATCAGTTCCCTGGATATAAACTCAGCAAATGATCCTGTATCCACCGGAGTAACCGTTGGTGACACATATCGGATCATTGAGGTAGACACTTTAAGCGGTGTATTCGGCACTCCTAGCTCGTCTGGTATTTTAGGAGGAAGTTCTGCGGCCAATGCTGACTCTATAATTATGATCGTAAATGGCGTGAGTAGCACATATTTTTATAACACAGGTGTTACTCCTAACCGTTGGTCCCGAGTTGCATCAGGTAATCCCGATGCAGGCAACACGCCAATCCTTCCCTACTATGGAGTTTTGTATAACAGACTCGGTAGCAGTGCTCTTTCTTTTGTAACAACCGGAACCGTCCCTTTAAATAAAAGATTAACTCAAGTTAAAAACTCCGGAGTAACGGTGCTTGCCCAGTACTGGCCGGCAGACTCCACCCTTTCGGGGTTGGGCTTACAAAACGTTTCCGGTTGGCTTTCCGGATCCACAGTCTCTACATCTGACAATGTTATTTTAGTATCTGGAGGCGTTGCTAGCACTTACTGGTACAACGGCACAAATTGGCGCCGGCAAGCCTCTGGAAATCCTATTTCTGATACGACAACGATTCCGTCAGGTGCTGTGATTTATATCAATAAACGCGGCGCTACATCTGGATTTTCAACACTAAACCAAACAAAGCCATATAGTTTATAACTAAATTAAAAAAGAGGTCAAAAAATGAAAAAAAATACCAAAACAAATAAAACAATGAACGCTGCATTTTTGGCGCTCTTTTTAAGTAGCCTACCAGCTTTTGCTTCAACAATAATTAGCGACTTTACTTCAACAAACTTTTACTTAGACACCACCTCCTACGCTGGGAACACTGGGACTGCTACTTACACTCAAGACTCAAATGGAATAACCATAAATGGCCCAGTAAGTATTAGCGATTTATTCTACGGAAATTTTGGCAATAACTCTGAAACACCCCAGACATTAGATCTCTCGGGTTATACAAGTTTTAGCCTTTTGATGACATTAAATGGTGGAACGAACCCAAACCTACCATTTTTGGTTACATTAAAAAACGCCGACGGTAACGATGCAGGTTATTTTGAGGGCTACACCACTGGTTTAGGTCTAACTCCCACATTAGTTACCTTAACTTATATGCCTACCGCCGGAACCTTTACCTCAGCCCCTTTAACGGCTTTAACTTCAGTAGCTTTCTTTGATTTTTCGTGGAACAATGGTGGGACTGTCAACACCACACTTTATAACCTTCAAGGTATCCCCGAGCCCTCCACCGGCGCGCTCATGATGATCGGTGCGGCTGGGTTGGTAGCCCTGCGGAGGCTGCGGAAGGTCTAAAAACTTTAGATTCGAATCTGGGCAAAAGGCGGATCCTTCGGGATCCGCCTTTTGCGTTTCAGGTCCTAGCTGTTT
>RGEC01000299.1 GCA_009918425.1 Bacteroidota bacterium | reverse complement strand
TTGTTGTCTACCGTGCCGTCCCAGCAGGCTTCCAGATTGTCGCTGTAGTAAATACGTTCTCCCCAGCGATTAAAGATTTTCAGACTGCCGGTATTGCAGTTTTTGTTAAGGCCTACCACCTTGTAACAGTCGTTTTTGCCGTCCTGATTGGGCGTAAATACATTGGCCAGACGAATATCCTGCAAACTATCTGCATTGATGGAAATGCGCTTTTCCAGCGTATCCTTGCATCCCGATGTTGGGTGAGTGATGTAAACTTTTAGTTGGTAATTGCCGGGATTGTATTTGTGGGTTACATCTAGGCCGTTTGTGTTGGTGCTGTCGCCAAAATCCCAATAGGGATTTCCAATTCCCTGACCTTCAATTCTGAATTTCCATTCGGAAGAACAAGGCTCTGATTCAGACAAAAGCAATGCCAATGGGTTTTCCAGCACTTCTACATCCAGTTCAAAGCTATCCATTTTATTGCATGAAGATGAATCAACCATGCGCAGTTTTACACGATATTTTCCCGGTTTGGAATAGGCATACTTCGGATTGAGAAGGGTATCTGTATTTCCATCGCCAAAATCCCAGTAGTATTTTGAACGCACGCCCGGGGTTGTGACAGTGAATGTAATAGGTTTGGGCATACAAACCGGATTTGGGGTGGCAATAAACGGGGAGCTGACAAAATAGGAAACCCCAAATTCAAGCTTAAAACTGGCGTTACTGCAGCGATAGCTAAGATTGTTGGGGAAAGCAGAACCTGATGTTGTGGGAAAATCATTCAGGCCTGGGGGATTGTCCGGGCAGCTGGCACAAACCGACTGATACACCACACCTCTCTTATCAAAACGGCTGGTACCCATCTACATGATCTGCACTTTGATTGCCTCCAAAATAGCTGGCATATAATACATTGGTTGCATCTTTACTTAAAGCTAACAGATAAAAATCCGCACCATCGGTGGTTTTTTGATTGGCATTTGCGGTGACCGAAAGGCCGGTGGTTGTGCCGGCATTTCCTGCCCCAACATCACTGCCCCATCCGCTGAAGTAGATGTTGTAGCATTTGTCCACCATAAAGGCGCATGGGCTTAATTCCGGCAATCCTGTGCGGTTGCCAAAAGTGGTGACCCATTTCTGGCTGCTTAGATCGTTGCCGAGCTTACCAATAAACTGGGTGGTATTGTCTTTGCCATATTTTCCTGCACTGCGGTTTATACTGCCTTCGGTTTGCCCATTGATGTAGATATTTTGCTCCGGATCATAATCCAGAAAATATACCTGATCATAGGCAGAGGTGCCCCAAAAAGTGCTTTTCTGAACGGAGCCTGAATCCGGATTCATTTTAACCAGAAATCCGTCGGCTTTGCCGCCCTGATATGTTTTAAGATACGTATTCCCGGCAATGGGAAACCCGCTGCTGGCTGTGCCTCCGCCCACAAACAGGTTGGCGCTGTCATCCAGTTTTATTGAGTAGGCTGCATCTTCTGCAGATCCACCCAGAAAGGTACTCCAGCGAATCGAACTCAAACTGCCATCCAGCGAGAAAACCACAGCCTCTAGAGATCCTTTCAGTGTGCCGTAGGCTGCTTTCTTAACGGGGAAGTTGCTTGATCGTGTGCAGGTAGCTGCATAGATGTTTCCACGGCCGTCGGCCAGAATATCGCCCCGAAAGTCATCGGCATAATTGAAATGGAGAGCACCGGTATTGATACCATCGTTGGCAGAACCGCCTATGAGGGTACTACCTATCAGTGTTTTCCCGTCGCTGCTTATTTTGGCTATGTACAAATCGTGGTTGCCATTATGGGTTTTATCATAAGCGGTACCCGAAACCGGAAAATCCGTGGACAGGGTAGTTCCCAATACCAGCAGGTTGTTTTTTTCATCAATGCACAAACTGTGCGGATATTCATTGCTGCTGCCTCCCA
>RGEC01000298.1 GCA_009918425.1 Bacteroidota bacterium | reverse complement strand
CATGAATCGTTAGCGCCTTGATGCCCACATCCTGCAACCTCTCTGCCACTTCCATTATGTTTTTACTGCTTTCATCCCAGCCCAGTCGCGTTTTAACCGTTACAGGCAGTTTGGTACTTTTTACCACAGCATCCGTCAACCGCACCATCAAATCCACATCCTTCAGCACGCCGGCACCGGCTCCTTTGCAAACCACTTTGCTCACCGGGCAACCATAGTTAATATCCAGCAAATCGGGACCTGTGGCATCCACTATTTTAGCCGACAAAGCCATAGCCTCCTCATCACCGCCAAAAATCTGTATGCCAATGGGTCGCTCGTAGTCGAAAATATCGAGCTTTTGTCGACTTTTAATCGCATCGCGAATGAGCCCTTCCGAACTGATAAACTCGGTATACATCAGATCGGCTCCTTCCTGTTTGCACACAAAGCGGAAAGGCGGATCGCTCACATCCTCCATGGGCGCCAGCAATAGCGGAAATTCTCCCAATTCTATGTCGGCAATTTTCACCATGATGCTTTTGCAAAATTAGGGCAGCATTTCAGATGATTATTCCTTGCCCAAAAAAATGTAGGTTTGCAGTAAACAACGTGACCGAAAAAATCTCCGAAACACCTAGGGATACATCGCACCCCTTCTACAACAATTGGGGACTGATGTTTATTCTGATTTTTATATTTCTATTTAATATAATCTTCTCCGTCGTTGCAACATACATTTCGGGTATGATATTTAAAATTCCGTCATCCGAAGCCCATGCCTTGCTTATGACTCCAGACGGAACAGCCCTGTCCATTAATATCAGCCGAACCTACCACCTTATTTCGTTTGTGGGCTCCATGCTGCTTCCATTTTGGCTCTTCACCATTGTAAATCGAAGTTCGATAATCAAGGAAAGTGGTCTGAATACACCCTTTAAAAGTTCTTATTTGTGGATGGGTATGGTTACCGCAGGCAGCGGTTTTATTTTGACAAGTTGGCTTGACAATCTAATGCGCAAAGTAGCCTGGCCTCAAACCTTGCAATACTTCGCACAACAAATGGATACTAGCCGCCAGAAAATGACCCAAACGCTACTTGACATGCAAGAACCACATGAACTGTTTATTTGTCTGTTTCTGGTAGCGTTCTTACCTGCCGTAATTGAAGAATTGCTATTCAGAGGCGCACTGCAGAATATTTTCAAGGGTATTACCGGCAGCATAATTCGTGCTATTGTGCTACAGGCATTTGTTTTTGCAACCCTGCATTTCAGTTTTTACGAATTGCCTGGCATATTTCTATTGGGTCTTGCTTTTGGCTATATGAAAAGCGCATCGGGAAGCACCCTATACAGCATGATAGCCCATTTCTTTTTTAACGGAACTGCCATATTCCTGCATTATCTAAGCCAGCAACACTTCAGGCAAACCGGTGTAAGCGGAACATATGACAACATTCAGTTTGGCAATGTGATATCGCTTCTGGCTCTTATTCCCTTTATTTACAGCATTATCTGGTATCGCCGAAACATAAAAACAGCATGAGCAATTTTTGGGTAAGAACCCTATGGGGTGCAGTTTTTGTAGCCGTGGTAGTATTCTCTCTGCTGCAGGGTTTCTGGGGCCAATGGGTTTTAACATTAATCATTAGCAGTTTCTGTATAAAAGAGTTATTACACCTGCGCAGCGCATCGTCGCTGTTCAACCTCAGTACTGCATGGGTTCTTAATGCTCTTTTGCTTTGCATGCATCCTGCCATATCATCCCTGCTTGGACTCATCTGGACAGGCAACGAATTTATCCTTCTGCTGCTGGCACAGTGCATGATACTCATATTCTGTTATTTCGGTATTCAGCTGTTTCGCAAGGGTACAAGCCTATTCGAAGAAACCGCAGCACTGATTCGCGCCTGCGAGATTGATGTGTTGATCGATCTGG
>RGEC01000297.1 GCA_009918425.1 Bacteroidota bacterium | reverse complement strand
TCTGCCTGTGTTTGACATGGTTCATCTACACCCGTCAGGGCGGCTTGTTACACGATATTGAAAATCGGGGGCCATTGTCATCCCCTGTTGCATCATGAGGAAAAACCATGAGCCATTTACTTGATCGTTTGAACTTTTTCAAAACGCTTCGCAAAGACCAATTTGCCAATGGGCATGGACAGACCACGGTTGAAAGCCGACAGTGGGAGGACACCTATCGGGAACGCTGGAGGCACGATAAAATTGTTCGTTCGACCCATGGTGTTAATTGCACCGGATCGTGCAGTTGGAAAATCTATGTTAAAAACGGCATTGTCACATGGGAAACACAACAAACGGATTATCCGCGCACAAGACCTGATTTGCCTAATCATGAACCGCGCGGTTGCGCGCGTGGAGCAAGCTATAGCTGGTATTTATACTCAGCCAACCGGATCAAAACACCACTCGTTCGCTCAGAGCTATATCAATACTGGCTTGAGGCCCGCAAAACCAAATCACCGGTTGCCGCTTGGGCCTCTATTCAGCGTGATACGCAAAAACGCTCGTCATACACCAAGGCGCGCGGTCGCGGGGGCTTTGTGCGTGCCAATTGGGATGATGTCAATGAAATGATCGCGGCCGCAAATGCCTATACAACAAAAACCTATGGCCCCGATCGCGTCTTTGGTTTTTCCCCGATCCCTGCCATGTCCATGGTGTCTTATGCCGCAGGAAGCCGTTATTTGAGCCTGTTGGGCGGGACATGCATGTCCTTTTATGATTGGTATTGTGATTTACCCCCTTCATCACCGCAAACATGGGGTGAGCAAACCGATGTTCCAGAAAGTGCGGATTGGTACAATGCAGGCTATTTGATTTTATGGGGATCCAATGTGCCGCAAACGCGCACACCGGATGCGCATTTTTATACGGAGGCGCGCTATCGTGGAGCGAAATCAGCCGTTGTTTCTCCTGATTATGCAGAGGCAACAAAATTTGCCGATATTTGGTTGAATGTAAAACAAGGCACGGATGCCGCGCTCGGTATGGCCATGGGCCATGTGATTTTGCGTGAGTTTCATCTTGATCGGCAGACGGATTATTTCGAGGACTATTGCCGTCGTTATACCGATCTACCAATTTTGGTCTGCTTACAAGAAAAGGATGGGGTCTTAATCCCCGACAAACAGTTGCGTGCCAGTGATCTGACCGGATCCTTGGATGAAAAAAATAACCCGGAATGGAAAACCGTTGCCATTGATGAAATCACAAAAAATTTGATTGTTCCCAATGGCTCTATAGGATTCAGATGGGGCGAAGAGGGTAAATGGAATTTGAAAGACGAGGCCAAGAATACAAAAGCTCGCCTGCAAATGACATTGCTGCTCGATAAAGACCATGATGCAATCATGGATGTTGCGTTTCCGTGGTTTGGTGCCGGAGCCTCGAACGGATTTGTGGTTGATGAACGTCAACCAATTTTAAATCGCAAAGTGCCGGTCAAATCCATCCGATTGGCAAATGGCGAAACGCAGTATGTAGCGACTGTTTTTGATTTGCTATGTGCCAATTACAGTCTGGATCGTGGATTGGGCGGAGATCATGTCACGCGCGATTATGACTCGGATGTGCCTTTTACACCGGCATGGGCTGAAAAAATAACGGGTGTCAGCCGCGATAAAATTATTCAGGTTGCGCGTGAATTTGCCAGTAATGCGGAAAAGACCAAAGGCCGGTCCATGATTATCATCGGGGCTGCGATGAACCATTGGTATCATATGGATATGAATTATCGTGCCGCGATCAATATGTTGATTTTCTGTGGCTGTATCGGGCAATCAGGCGGGGGCTGGGCGCATTATGTGGGGCAGGAAAAATTGCGCCCGCAAACTGGTTGGACGGCATTGGCCTTCGCTTTGGATTGGGCACGTCCGCCGCGTCATATGAATTCGACCTC
>RGEC01000296.1 GCA_009918425.1 Bacteroidota bacterium | reverse complement strand
TATTGGCTATCAGTTTGAAGGAGCGAATATTCAACAAAGGGATGAGTTAAAAGCATTTCCACCCTTTCTGGAAGTATATGCTGAAAAATAAGAAAACATACACATGACACACACCGATTTCATCATCCAAAAAATCCGCCAAAACCGCATCAGCACCACTGAAGTGGCGGATTGCATGAATAAAACCGGTTTGCTGGATGCACGCCTGTATCCATTGAACCCCAGGCATTTTAAGGTAGGTCGTGTGCGCTGGACCTATGCCCTGAATGAAAGCAACTGGGAGCACCACCGACAAGTTGCCGATATTGAACCGGGCCTGGTGATTATCACCGAACCGTTTAATTGCGGCGAAAGGGCCATTTTTGGTGATTTGGTCACCAAATACCTGATGCTTTACCGACAGAGCGAAGCCCTGATTGTGTTGGGTAAGCTGCGCGACATTCCACGGCTGATCAAGGAAAATTATCCCATCTGGCTGCAGGGCATATCTCCCATCGGCTGTTTTAACACCCAAAACGAGACAGATCTGGATGAAGCCATTATTGCGCAGCGCAGCGCATTATATGACGACAGCATTGCCGTGTGTGATGACAGCGGAGTGATCATTATCCCCAAAGAGCTGCATACCGAGGAGTTTTTGAAGAAGCTTGACTGGATTGAGGAACAGGAAGACATTTGGTTTGACTGCATCGACCGCCGCAAATGGAGCACCTATGATACGGTATGCCTGAAAAAGTATCTGGATGAGCCGGACAGCAATAAGTTTAATCCTGAACGAAATCCGCTGGTGTAACGTGTGAAATACAGAAAACTCGGAAATAGCGGTCTTAATGTATCGGTAATCAGTCTGGGAACATGGAAATATAAAAACGGTGAAACCGATAGCCAGACATGGAGCAGGTTGTTTTCTCAGGCTTTTGAGCAAGGCGTAAATTATTTTGATACTGCCATCACGTACGATACCGGAAATGCAGAACGATTCTTGGGAAGATTATGGAGCATTATTTCCCGGGATAAAGTTATTCTTGGTACAAAATGTTTTTTCCCTACCGGTGAAGGACCTGATAATAAAGGGCTGTCAGCCAAACACATTGAAAAATGTGTGCACGATTCTCTTAAAAACCTCAACACAGACAATATTGATTTGTTTCAGTGCCATCGCTGGGATAATGACACACCTATAGAAGAAACCATACAAGCGATGGATATGTTGGTTAAACAAGGTAAAATTCGGTATTGGGGTCTGGGATCAGCAACTGCAGCGCAGGTTACAGAAGCCACCTTGAAGTCAGACCTTATGGGGTGCGTGCGACCCGTCAGCCATCAGCATGTTTACAATATGTTTAACCGCACGGCTGAGTTTGGAGCGTTGGAGGCCGGAAAACGTTTCGGATTGGGCTTTTTAGCCTATTCGCCCCTTGCACAGGGGGTATTGACCGGAAAATATGCCGCTGGAAAAATTCCATCCGGCAGCCGCGCCACATCACAGGATGCCAACACTATATGGGATTTTAAGCCGGAAAAGATTGAAAAAAGCCGCCTATTGGCCGAATTGGCCCAGAAAGCAGGAATAGATACCGCCACCTTTGCATTAGCGTGGTGCTTGCGAACAGATACCGTTTCTTCCGTAATTACTTCGGTTAACAATGAATCCCAGTTATCAATCAATCTGGCCGCCGCCGATACGGAGGTAAGCAATTGGCTGGATGAGGCAGCCAGGATAATGGACAATGAACCTTACAACATCTATACGACCTAAAAAACATGACGCCTACTGAAAAACACATGACGGTAACCATAGAAAATCAAACACTGGATTTCGCCATATCGGGTGAAACGTATGTGGGAGATGCTACAGTTCTGCTCCATCAGGATATAGATATGCTTCAGGGTAAGCCCTATCACGATGTTGGTTTTCAGATATTTGATATACTGAATGAAGCAGAATTT
>RGEC01000295.1 GCA_009918425.1 Bacteroidota bacterium | reverse complement strand
GCCGGTAGGCGCAATCAGCTTGTAACCGAGCTAAGGCAGAAAGGCATTGCCGATGAGCAGGTTTTGCAGGCTATCGGTCGGGTTCCCCGGCAATTGTTTTTCCCAAAAGATTTTGAACAATTCGTGTACCGCGATGCTCCATTTCCCATAGGTCATGGACAAACAATTTCACAGCCCTATACCGTAGCTTTTCAAAGTCAATTATTACAGCTAAAGCCAGGTGATAAAGTGTTGGAAATTGGTACGGGTAGTGGTTATCAGGCTGCAGTGCTGTCTGCTATGGGAGCACATGTTTTTACCATTGAAACCGTTCTGCCTTTGCTGAAAGAAGCAGTAAAAGTGCTTAAAATTTTGGACAACCAGATTCAGTGCTTTCATGGTGATGGAACACTCGGTTTGCCATCTTCGGCACCATATGATGCTATTATCGTTACCGCAGGTGCACCTGAAGTCCCCAAAAACCTTATCGATCAACTTAAAAATAATGGAAGACTTGTGATTCCAATAGGAGATAAGCCCGACTCACAAACCATGTATCGATTTACAAAAAATCAGGATGGTTCGGTAAGCAAAGAGTCTTTTGGACCGTTTCGCTTTGTGCCGCTGAAAGGCAAAGAGGGCTGGAACTGATCTTTTATCGGTTCATCAGGTCTTCAATTTCTTCAACCTCTATGGGCAACCCGGCCATAAAATCATGCAGGCCGTCGGCTTTCAGAAGAACATCGTTTTCTATTCGAACACCAATGCCTTCTTCAGGAACATAAATGCCGGGTTCTATGGTTAAAACATTACCTACCTGCAATTCTCCGAAACGGTGCATAGTGTCGTGCACATCAAGCCCAAGATGATGACTGGTACCGTGCATAAAATACCGCGCAAAAGCACGCTTATCTTTTTTAACATCATCTATGCTTATAAGTCCAAGATTCACGAGCTGCTCTGTCATAACCTCACAAACTTCCTGGTGATATTCAGGCAATTTTTTTCCGGGTTTAAGAAGACCGGCGGCAGCTCTGTGCACATGTAAAACAGCATTGTAAATTGCTTTCTGACGGGGCGAAAACTTTCCGTTAACAGGTAAACAGCGAGTCAGATCACCATTGTAATTTGCATATTCCGCACCAAAATCCAGCAGAAGCAAGTCACCGTCTTTGCATATTTTATTGTTTTCTACATAATGAAGCACACAGGCGCTTGAGCCACTCCCTATGATGGGATCAAATGCAAAACCGGATGACCTGCGCCTTGTAAATTCGTGAATCAGTTCTGCCTCTATTTCATACTCCCATACACCCGGTTTAACAAATTTTAATAATCGCTCAAAACCTGCACGGGTAATGTTTACAGCCTCTGTAATTAAATCTATTTCTTCCTGTTCTTTTACCATTCTGCACTGCGCGAGAATGGGAGCACTCCGTGCAATATTGTGAGCAGGGTAGCGGTATTTTATTTCGTGGGCAAAGCGAAATTGATTGGCGGGAACCGTGTCTACTGCGCGATCATTTTCATTGAGGTTAAGGTATATGGTTTCTGCAAGTAAAAAGGCTGCATGAATGGTTTTTTTGAAATCATGATACCAGAAAACCCGCTCAATGCCACTCGCTGCCGAAGCCTCATCAGGCATTAGTCTTGCACCATCCCACACTGCAATTTGCTCCGATGTTTCTTTTATAAACAACATTTCTTTGTACAGGGGGTTGGGACTATCCGGAAATAAAACCAAAATGGTATCTTCCTGGTCAATTCCTGTTAAATAAAACAAATCAGAATTTTGTTTGAATTTATGATATGCATCTCCATTTCTGGGAACCTCGTCATTGCTGTGAAAAACAGCTATTGATCCGGGTTTCATGGATGCGGTAAATTTTTTTCGGTTTTTGATAAATAATGATGAAGGAATGCTTTGATATTTCATATGAGGGTAGCAAAATTAAGTATTTTATTAATTATC
>RGEC01000294.1 GCA_009918425.1 Bacteroidota bacterium | reverse complement strand
CATCAATACCGATAAGTGGCAGGAATGGTTCTTTTCGCTTGCCGGCGTTACCCGCGACAAAGGACGACATTTTACCAAATGGGGCGCTACCGGTAAATTATTGCTGGGTATGGGTGCCGCGCACCTTGGCGTTGGTAATGGAAGTTACAGGTTCAACAATTATAATCAGGTGCAGTTTACGGATTTGCGCTCTACCTATTTTCATACCAATGACCAAAGTGCAACCCGCACGCTCAACAATCCTTTTGGGATGAAGTTTGACTTTCTGCAGGGCGCAGGATTAGGAGCCGATATCGGATTTATGTATGAATATCGACCCGACAAAGGCCGTAAACGATTCAATAATCCTTGGTACACATGCATAGATGAGGATAGGAACGAATATAAATGGCGTTTTGGGGCCAGTCTTACCGACCTTGGATTTATTGCCTATAACGGTCAGCGCAGGGTGATTAATGACAAAGGAACAACATCAACCTGGAATGTGAACCGCAATCTTATAAACACATACCAGGGCTTTGGCACGGATCCGCTGACCAATGTTACCACAGGTTTCTATGATGAACTGAATGCGGAGGCAGGTAACAACTTTCTTACTACTACTCCCGCAGCATTGAATGTGCAGTTCGACCGCAGATACAGAAACAATTATCATCTTGGATTTAACTGGACCAGAAGCCTTAAAGGGGATTATGCATGGGGTGTTCGCCGTGCTTCATTCCTGAGTGTTGTGCCCCGCTGGGAAACTGAGCATGCAGAAATTGGTGTGCCCATTACCCTTACCCGCGATTATCAGGATTTGAATGTGGGAGTATATGGCAGATTAGGGCCTTTTACCCTGGGAACCGACAATCTTGCCGGCATAACAAAATATGCGACAAAAGGAGAGTATACAGGTGCCAATATTTATTTTGGCGTGCGACTTAAACTGGAAGCCTGTGGCTGGTTGTATTATAAAACAAAAGAATACAAAGACTCGGTAAACAAAGCCAAAAAAGAGGTTCAAAAAAATGATACTTTCTGGAAACGCGATACCGTTACAATTATTAAGCGCGATACTGTCCGCAAGACAGATACAGTTGTTAAATATAAGAATATTGAAGCCAGGCCGGACTTTAAGAAAAAAGAGGAGGAGTTACGCAAAAAAGAGGCAGAACTCAAGGCTAAGGAAGATGATTTACGTAAGCGTGAACAGGACATTGCGGCCAAATCAGGCAATTGTAAACCCTGTCAGGATGAGCTTATAATAGTTAAGCAACAACTGGCAGATACACGCGATCAGCTATCCAAATTGCGTTTTCAACTGGATGAATGCAACCGGAACAAAGCAGTAATAACTGCGGAGAATGAGGATTTGAAGAAGAAAAATGCTGTTCTTACAGCCGAAGTAGACAAACTGAAGCGTGAAAATGCCGTGCTGAAACTCAGCAGCAATCCCTGCGACAAGCAGGTTAAGAGCCGCGATTCACTGCTGGCGGTGGAAAGAGAAAGAAATGCACGACTTCAAGCCGAACTGGACAAGAAGAAGTTTGACTGCGATGTTGTTCAGAGGGAGCTGGATAATACCAAAAAGCGCGTGGCTGTGCTGGAGGCTGAAGTTGCAGACGGAAAGAAAAAGATTGCCGCACTTGAGACAGAATTGTCTAATTGCAGATTGGGTAATGCCGGCACCAATGCTCACCACGGCACAGGCGAGATCTTCGTGGTCGAAGCAGATGAATCCGATGGATCTTTCACTGCGTACAAAACTATGGGCGCGATCATTACAAATATCGAACTCGACCACGTTGATAATTTTTCAGATCTAGCAAGCATCGATCGCGCTTTCCAGGATTTTGTCATGAGTCTTGCACCCTCGGGTTTTCTTGTGACATGTAGCGATAACCCTGGGGTACAAAGGCTGTTAACTTTTTTGCCGGAGATTCGCCCTGACCTCCGTGTCCTTACCTACGGCGAAAATAGCTCGGCGGAT
>RGEC01000293.1 GCA_009918425.1 Bacteroidota bacterium | reverse complement strand
AAACCTGTATTATCGCCTCTTTGTCCTGCCATGTAGCGGTTCAAAGCCACTTCATCTTTAACCACTGCAGAATCTGCAAAATGATAAGTGCCATAGTTTGCCTGCAATTCCCAAAAACTATAGTAGCTCAAACGCTTTCTCAGCATGGCGTTTAACCACATATTTCGCTGCACGGGCATCGTTTCTATACGCAAAAACTGCAATCTGTCACCGACAGTTTTATACCACAATTCATGGTTGCTCCAGTAGCCGGCACCCACGGTGTAGGAAAAACCCTTGTTATAGCTTGGAAATGGCCTGCTGTATTGCGCAGCATAGCTGCGGTTATATCCGTGAATTGCCTGTAAAGCCAGCGAATGATTCCAGCCTTTCAGGTTATTTAAAAACAATGTGCCGCCGTAAATCAGACGGGTAGGATCTTTTTCCTGCCACCACACATTAAAATTTCGGTCTGCCCAGGTGATTTCCGGTAAAAACCACGTGTATTTTCTTTCTTTTACTTCTATGAGAATTTCTCCGGGATTACTTTTAATTTCCACATGCGTAAACAATCCCAAATCGCTTATTCGCTGTATCCATAAAGTTTTTACACTGTCATTGAAAAGGACTTTCCGATCTTTTTCCAATCCCAGTTCCCGTAAAATTACTTGGTTTTTAGTAATCTTATTTCCTATAATCGTAATATTACGATTTAGATTATCAGTCTGAGAATACAGACCATTTATATGTATAATAAATAACAGCCATATGTATCTTGCATACTTAGGCATGTATTTTTTCCAGAATCACAAAATCAAAGGCGTATTGGTGTTTTTCATCCACCCGGTGATGCTCTCTGAAAGTCTCTTTCCATAGGCTTTTGTCAAAGTCAGGGAAAAAAGTATCCGCTTCAGGAAAATTGCCTTCCACTTCTGTGATATATAATTTATCCAGCAAGTCTAAAGATTGCTTATAAATCTCTCCACCCCCTATGATAAAAATCTCATCGTTATATTGCGATTTAGCATATTCCAAAGCATTCTCAAGGCTATCGGTTCCGTAAAAACCTTCCTGAACAGATTCAGGATTGCGGGTAATAACGATATTCAGTCGGTTTTTGAGGGGTTTGCCCAGGCTCTGCATGGTTTTTCTGCCCATGATCACAGGTTTGCCACGGGTATGTTGCACAAACCATGAAAAATCATCGGGTAGATGCCACAGCAAATCGTTTCCTGCGCCCAGTTCCAGGCCTTTTCCTACGGCCGCAATGGCCGAAATACAATGAGAAGACATACTGCAAAGGTAAGCCCTGAAAATTAAGCCGTATCTTTGTAGCTGATTATGAGTCGTCTGGTAGCCATAGTAGGAAGGCCCAATGTGGGTAAATCCACATTGTTTAACCGTTTAACGGGAGAACGCAAAGCCATTGTTGATGATATGAGCGGCGTTACCCGCGACCGGCACTACGGCACTTCGGAATGGAATGGCATTGAGTTTTCGGTAGTGGATACCGGAGGCTTTGTGCCCGACAGCGAAGATGTATTTGAAGCGGCTATCCGCGAACAAGTTCACATTGCCATCGAAGAAGCCTCTGTGCTGCTGTTTGTGGTAGATGTGATGAGTGATGTGCATCCCCTTGATGAAGAGTTTGCACAGATTCTCAGGCGCACCAAAAAACCCGTGCTGCTGGTGGTAAACAAGGTTGACAATGAGCGCCTGAGCACAGAAGCCACCGTATTCTATTCGCTGGGCTTTGACAAGTACTTTGAAATATCCTCAGCGAACGGGCATGGCACCGGCGATCTACTGGACGAAGTGGCTGCACGCCTTAAAGAGGAAGCACCCGATACCAGCATTGATGAAGACCTTCCCCGTATCGCCATTGTGGGTCGCCCCAACGTGGGCAAAAGCAGTCTGGTAAACGCCCTCACCGGCACACAGCGCAACATCGTAACCAACATTGCCGGCACCACCCGCGATTCATTGGATACCAAATACAA
>RGEC01000292.1 GCA_009918425.1 Bacteroidota bacterium | reverse complement strand
TGTTGTACCTGTGCTTCCGCCATAACACAACAACTGATATGGATTAATAACATCGTCGCGGCCATAGAGCCTAAGCGCAACAAAGCTGCCGCAAGCATCTTGTGTTTTGCTGATATAAACCGTGAGAGTTCCGGTTGTTTTGTCCAAACACGCTCGGGCAATCTTGGGGGGAGTGCTCACAGCGAGCAATCTACCAGCCAAACAAAGGGATAAAAGCCATATGTGTTTTTGTATATAAACCAATCAATTTAATTTTCCTGCCAGTGCCAGTGTAAACGAATCCGGGCGCAAATAATTGTCAGCAAATTCCGATATTTCGTCTGAAGTAATAGACCAGATTCTGTCCATATACGTTGCATAGTAGGTGTAGGGAAGGTTGTTTTGCAACAAAAACTGCCACTTTGATGGCAATGCGAAAGGACCATCAAAACCAGCCCGTAGTTGTCCGGAAGCATATCGGCGGGCTTTTTCGAGCTCTTCCCCCATCGGCGGGTTAGTCGCCAACCCCAACATAATTTCACGGGTGGCTTCCACCGCTTTTTCGGCGTTTTGGCTATTCATTTCTCCGCTTATGTACCAGGTAAAACCACGTGAAGACTGCGCCAAACCGCTTCCAATTCCGTAAGTTAATCCCTGTGTTTCGCGCAAATCCTGCATCAGGCGACTGCCAAAAAACCCGCCCAAAAACATATTTACGAAGGAAGCCGTCTGCATTTCCTGCATTGACAACCGAGGTAATGCTTTTCCCATATATAAACTCACCTGCTGTGCATGTTCCATAGCGTGTTTTATGTTTACACCGGTTTCAGGTTTTTCGATTTGTGGCAGCGACGCTTGGTTTGTTGAGGCGGAAGATTTGTCCATTAAACCATTTACAATTGCCAGCTCATCAACACCAAAATCTCCCGAAGCGAAAAGCAGGGCTCCGGAAAAGGGGAGCTGTTTTTCAAACCAGTCGCGCAGGTCCCGGGTTTTTAGGTTGTCTATATCAACCGCGTTGGCGAAGCGGGTGTCCGGCGAGTCTGTTCCATACAAAGCCTCAAAACACAGTCGGCTGCTCCAGTATCTTGGGGTTTGCATGCGCCTTAACAAAGACGCCGTTTCTACCTGTTTAAAAACCGTTAATTCTTGCTCAGGAAACAGCGGCTCTACTCCTTGCTCCAAAAGCCATTTTAACGATTGTTCCAGGTGTTGTTTCTGGGTTTGAAGCACAAGGCTTGATGAAAGTAAGCCCACGTCCGGATTGGCAGAGGCACCCCAATATTCAAAACCCTCCTGTATTTCTTCCGAGGAAAGCGTTTTGTTTCCACTCAGACGCAGGGTTTGCGCGGCTCTTGCCAGCATAGGTGTTGGTTGGTGCGCTGTACCACAGGGCCAGTAAAAAAGCAGTTTGATTACCCCCAACGATCGTTTTGGGCTTGTAAATAGCGATTGTCCGCCCGCCAGAATTTTTTCTTCAGGCGGAACAAAAGCCAATTTTTTTATAGTTTTTGCCTCCGGTGCGGATGATCTGAAACTCATGATGTTTTTTTAGGATGGTAATATAATACCGCCGCAGCACCCAGCTTTATGTTTTTGGCAGCGGTTTTTAGCATCTCGTGCAGAGAAATGTTTCTATACACAGAATCTTCATCTTGTACGGTGTTTATATCTCCCAGGTTTTCAAAAAAACAGAGCTTTTGAGCCCGGTTAATTAGGGAGGCTTTTTCAAACAGCAGGGCTGAAGTGGCTTTGTTTTTGACGCGTTCCATGTGCCGCTCTGTAAAATGCTTTCCCGCAATAGCGTCGTTCAAGGTTTGTAGCAAGTGGTTTTCTCCTTTCGCGAGGTTTTCTCCTTCATTTAGCACTCCATATAAAACAAACAAACCTTCTCCATTGCTTCGGATATAAAACGCTGCAGCATCGTTGAAAACAGGATTGTCCTTTACCCACTGGGTATATACCGGGCTTATTTCAGAACCCCCAAGCAAATCAGCGAAAAGCTCAAGTGCTGCACTTTCAGGATTTTG
>RGEC01000291.1 GCA_009918425.1 Bacteroidota bacterium | reverse complement strand
CCGGAATGGTGAATGACCATCTTATTTCATGTTTTAGATACCTCGAATTATCCGACAATTCCTTTTAACATTGTAACTTGGCAGCATGAAGATAAAAGGCGGGCTTATAATATTGCTGACAGCAGGTATTTCCCCGCTCATGGGACAGTCGGGCAGGCAATTTATTAATCTTAGTGACTCTAAGGACTTTAAGGGAATGCAGATTCTGGATTCTGTCTTACAAAACAAGCGGCTTATGGTGTTGGGTGTAAACCGCTACTATCCTGAAATAACACGTACCATCAGCATAAAATTTGCTTCGTATGCAAGAAATAAGGCAGGCTATAGATACATCCTGGCACCCGTATCTCCCATTTGCGGCGAATGGCTGAACCGTTTCGTTTCTCAAAATGATTTTTCGGTTTTGAAAGATCTTAATTTAATTATGGAACCGCAGGATATTCTCCTATACAAGCGGCTCAACATACTTAATGAGGGTGTTCCTGACAGTCTGAAAATACGGGTTGTGGGAATTGATGCAGAAAACGAGATAATGGTTCCTGCTTTGGGTATATACAACCTATTGAATGATAAAATCCCCCCCGACAGGCTTCGTATTCCTATTGAGGCGCTACAAGGAGCCGTGCGTTATCAGCAAATAAAAAAAGATACGCTCAACATCAAATACAATAGTGAAGGCGAATTTCAGGTAAACAATACATTGGATGATTTCAGCAGAAGTTTCGACACCTTACAGACTTTTTATCAAAACTGGCTTGGTGATGATGAATGGTTCAGAATGGAGGCGATGGTGCGCGCTCTTAAAGCAGCCATTTATTATGAATCCCTCCAAAAAACAGCCATGGAAGATCCTTACAGGGTTCAGCAGGTAAGCGAAAACATCAAGAAAACAATGCTTACTTTTCCCAAAGAACGATTTGTGGCATTAATCGGACGCTGCTTCGCTTCCAAAACCTGGCTGCAGGGTCCATGTCAATTGTACAATTTTTCTCCGGTATGCAGTAAACTCAGTGAAGACGGAACTGTTGGCTCTCAGTTTTTTAATATAGGGGTGTATTACAACGAGTTTGCCGACGCAGAAGACGAACCTCAGGAAATTAAATCTGCCATACGGAATATTCGATCAGGGGCACCCGCCACCTCTGCATCACTGTCTTTAAGCGATAAAGATAATGCTTCACTGCCTTTCAACTATATGCTTGTTTTGGGCGGCAATACAGCTGCTAAAATTGAGTTACCTGATAATTTGATACCACAGATTAACAACAGCAGAAATCCCAGACCTCTGTTCAGTGCAGGCTTCAATGCCGGGTATCACCTGGTTGACATTAAAGTTCTGAGCAATTTAATGGCCGTATATGGCCTACCTGAGGTCGATGTTGTCCCCGACTATGGCCTGAATTTTTCAACTGGTGATAGAAATAATTTTCTTTACCAAGCAGGATTTTTTCAGCGGGCCAAATCGCCCGGTTCGGCTTACCATTACTGGGGTACTTATATAGCTACATACGGTGAACTCTACAATGCCACACCCTGGTTTAAATGTGGCTACGGTATGGGTATTAGTTATCAGCAGCATTCGGTAAACAAACCCAACACTCAAAGCGACACTATCTTTATTTCCCGATACAACATGCCCACAAGGGCCGTCAACCCGGTTTTAGCCATGTACCTATCGGCAAAAGGCACGATTAACATCTCAAAATTTTACCTCTCTGTTGAAGCCGGATATGGTAGGGATGTTTCCGACAGTCGATGGCGGGTTAACAACCAATACAGCGGCCCACTGGAAAAATTCAACGGTAATCAATTGTTTTTGAATATTACTACAGGTATTCATCTTATCACAGATGCCCGCTATTACAGAAAGGACAATCCTTGAGAAATATTTTCACATACATTCTGATATCATGGATTGGCTGTAATGATCTATTTTCCCAGTGGAATAATGAAAAAAACATATACAATGCCACACCTTTCTATACAATAAATACCCAAAACCCGGAGGA
>RGEC01000030.1 GCA_009918425.1 Bacteroidota bacterium | reverse complement strand
AGGCAAAAACCCTTTGTGATCTATCGGAAAAGGCCTGATGGAAACCCCCTGATCCAGAAAATTCCCCAGCAATCTGAACAATAGAGGCTGAACCTCCTTATCAAGATTTACCTTAAAGTGTTTTTTAATCTCGGCACGCAATATCCCAATACCGGGATGGTTTGGCTTCTGCTCTAGATCTTCCAGCAGCAAACTTTCCCAAAGGCCGGTATCGGTTTTTCCTGTTCTGTCTGCGATGACTCGTTTTAAAGTTTCATGCTGAATTTTACCGGCATCAAACAGCGCTCGGTATTCATTCAGACTGAGTCTTGTTTTATATCCGAAAAGACTGGATGCATGGGCAATAGCCGTAAAGAAATCTTCATGCTGAAATGCGTGAAGGGTATTGTGGTGAATAAAGTCCTTGAGGGGTGCCTGCGTTGGCAGGTAATGTTTGAGTTTATGCAGGGTTTCCTCTTCATGGAAAGTGCTATTTTTCGTTTTCATTAGGTGATTGTATTTTCATGGTTTTTGCCAGATTTTTACCCATGGCGGGGCGAAAAAAAATTCAGTAAAGTGCACAACTGAGGTGCAGAAAAGAAAATTGCGGTGCTAATTCACCACAAAACCATTAGTGATGAAGCTGCAATTGGCAATATAATATGCTACGGGAGACCGAAAATATCGGCACAAAAGAATTGCCCGTTTTACTGCATATCCTATTTATGAAGAAAAATGGTTCAATGGAACCTAAGGGGTAAGTTGCGATTGTTTCAAAATCCGAAACGAAGGCATCAGCATCAAGATTTTCAGCATTAAATACGCTTTCGACCAACTCACAGGCTGTAAAATCATCCTGACGTTGAACAGCATTATTACTGCAAATAATGGTTAAAAAAGCACCCAGCAAGAAGGTAAGTCCAAGCAGAATAAAAGATTTATTGCCGGTTTGGGGTTGCTTCATGTTTGCAAGTATACGAAACAAATACCGAACCAAAACAAATTTAAAATTGTCATAAATTGGTCAAAGGATTTACATCATCAGATCCGGCAGCAGGCAGTTTTTATACATAGAAACAGTATCCCTGAGCCCGTAATAAAGTGCATCGCAGATAAGCGCATGTCCAATGGAAACTTCCAGCAATCCGGGAAGATTTATCCTCAGATAATGCAGGTTATGCAAATCCAGATCATGACCGGCATTGATACCCAAGCCGGCCTGTATTGCCACGTGGGCTGTTTCCGCGTAAGGCTTGATGGCCTGTTCAGGGTTTTGCGGATACAAAACAGCATACTGCTCTGTATACAGCTCTATGCGGTCTGCACCACACAGGGCGGCATGTTCCACCATTTCCGGGGTGGGATTTAAAAACAGACTTACCCGCATTCCACCGGCCTTGAGGCGTGCTGTTACCTCTTTAAGCTGATGAAAATTTTCGCGTGTATTCCACCCATTATTGCTGGTAAGTACATCCGGCGGATCCGGTACCAGGGTTACCTGAGCAGGCTTCACTTCTTCCACCAGTCTCAAAAACGATTCTGATGGATAGCCTTCAATGTTGAATTCGGTGGTTACCAAACGGCTTAACTGTCGCACATCATCATACCGTATATGCCGTTCATCCGGTCTGGGGTGCACAGTAATTCCATCGGCACCAAACAGTTCACAATCCAACGCTACCTTTATCACATCAGGGTTGTTACCGCCCCTGGCATTGCGCAGGGTTGCCACCTTGTTTACATTTACACTAAGTTTCGGATTCATATACGCCAGATCAGCTGTGCAAAGATACGGCGGTTCCATGTGGGCAAAACATCGCCACTGCTGACACTTTCCATCCACGCATAACGCAAACCCGCCTTGAGTTTTTTATTAATGGGTTTGGTAGCCAACACATAAGCAGAGCGGCCTTTTCCATAAAATGCCACGGTGCCAAAATCATACAACAGTTGATTCTCGTATGCATAAAGCCTGTTGTAATATCCGGAAATATCAAACATACTGTAGCGCATAACTAGCTGCCAGCGGCCGGGGTTTACTTTTGTGGTGTATTCACCGTAAAAAAGGGAAGAATGCCCTGCCGAAGGCCCGTCGGCACTAAAACTGTGTTCGGCACGCAATTCTACACGGCTGTTATTGGTTACTGCCGCGTTCACATTCACACGAAGCAATTGGGTGGTGTAGTTTGTGATAAATTTTGTGGTGCCTTCGCTATTTTGCAGACTCCTTGTGATATGGCGGTACCGCACATACAACTGGGTTTTCTTGGTGGCCGCATAATCCAGTTGCCACAGTAAATCCTGGGTTTGGGAAGGTGCATAAAAGCGGAAGGTGAGCCACGGTTGTCGGGCAATATCGCAATAGTTGCTTAGGCTTAATTTTCGGGTAAAATTCATTTTCAAACCCATATACAATCCACGCTCATTCTGATTGCTGTTTCCAAAGGCAGTGGAATAAGGACTGATGAAGCCTGGTGCATAGTCACGCACATGCACTGACCATTCGGCCCACTTACCCAGAGAAACCAGTGCACCTGCCGAAATGGCATGTTTGCGGGTTTCTGCCAACCAGGCCCATTCACTGAAAAAATGCATTCGCCCCAATGTGTGTGCCTGCCAACCATGGTAGAAATGTTGTTGTTTGCCCGTGGGATAATAAAGCCTGTATAAATCATCCGAGGCTGTTTGCACAATATTGTTACTGAATATGGCCATTCCTCCCCCAAAATTTCCCGACTTGCCATTGCGTTGCAGCCAATAACCCTGCAAATTCCTTTGCAGGTTATTTTTATTTTGAATTTCATTTACCGTACGGTGCAATCCATCAAGGTCCACTGATGAAAATCCACCGCCGCTAAAACCCGCTGTATCACCCATTCTGGCACTGATGCCATTGGACGCCAGTGCCACCGTAAAATCCCAGTTTTTCGCAATTCGCAAGGTAGAAGCCATGCCGCGTAAAAACAGAAATTCATTAACACCGCGGTATGCCTTTACCGCAGGCTGAGATCGTTTAATGTTGAGCACACTGGCACTTTTGCCAATTCCTATACCGGAACCCATTACCAGTCCCTGCCCAAGGCTCAATACGTAATCTCCGGCTACCAGCGATTTCACTGAACCGAAATTGTAGAGGGCAGCATGGGCCGAAAAATAATCGGGGCCCTTATTCCACCAGTATTCTCCGGGATCTTTCTCAGCAGTTAAGCCAAAACTGTATACGCCCGGCAGTGTGTAACGCAATCGGGTACTCATGGCCACAAGATCAGCGTTGTAGATTTCCAGGGGGTCGGGGTATCTTCTTTTCGTGGTAAGTATAAGCTCTGTTTTGCCCTGTTGCAGTTTTTCGGCAAATCCTTTCACCCTGTCTTCAAGTCCGGGCGAAATATTTACAAAAGACGCCAGAGCCCTTATTTGTTCAGGCTCCATACCCACAACCTGTAATTCTGCGAGTTGCAAAAACAATCCGTAACGTTTTCGGTGCAAAATAATGGCTGCCGCCTGTACCGGAGTAATCAGCGGAAAGTTAATCAAATCGTCTATCTCTGCATGATTAAGGTTCAGGGGTTTTTCAGTAAACCGAATTAAATCTTCATAAACCTGGGTGTAATCTGCATTGGTTTCAAGGGTCTCCAGGTATCGCTCTATCGTGAGTTTAACATCATCAGGAATTTGTGCAAAAACCTTACCTGCAAACAGAAAAATAATCGTCAGTATGGTCTTCAGCGCTTTGTCCATATCAGGGAAAAAGCGGGCGAAAAGCCCAGATAGGTGTGATATCTTGTTGATATAGCAAAAACAGCAGACGCTGACTTATATTCAATGCCGGCTGAAATAGGCTCAGGACCTGTTTGTAAGGCACCGTTAAACACCATGCGCTTTCCATATTCATGCCGCATGGCAATGCCATACACCGGCTGATTTTGGGCGTTATAACGGTATTGAAATGCTGCTTTGGTTAGCATATTGATTCTATAACCCAGCGAAAGTGCACCTGCAGGAACCGCCAAACCACCATCATATGCGCGGCTCCAAGGATTTATAATCACAGCTGAAGCATCCCATTTTTCATTTATCTGAAAAGCGGCCCCCAGCCTACCGCTCAACCTTGTAGGTCTATTGTTTAACATCGATTGATACAAAGTAGCGTAACCTACAGAAAAGCCCACATTAAACTGATTACTTATTATCTGACAAAGCGACAAATGAACCCTAGTAATGGAAAAATTTGGGGTTCCGCTGTAAGAAAAATCCCCGCCATACAATGTCCCTTTACTCCTGAATGCCAGTGCGGCGCCGCCCTGTACCAGGGTAGTTCCTGTGAAACGTTGTTGGCCCCATACACCTCCAATGGCTTTTCCGGTAAAGGCCACTCCCGGATTGTTACTCAGACCAAAACCTGCATCCCTGTTGGCCTCATTGGCACCGAGACCCCATACTGCAGCCCCTTGCTGAGCATAAAGCCCAATGGCAGTGAAGAGCCAAAATCCTATGGCAAAAATCCTATTCACCCACCCAGTGATTCTTGAAAAACCAACAGTTTATCTTTCAGCTCCCTCAATTTTTTTACCAGTGCCAATTTGGGATCTGATCCGGTTGTGGTGCCACTCACTTTTCGGGTTGCTTTGGCAATTTTAATTCCTTTTTCGCGTGTCAGATAATGAATTTCCTTAAGTATTTCAATATCCTTGAGAGAGTAAATACGGTCACCCTTTTTGTTTTTCATGGGTTTGAGCTGCCTGAATTCAGTCTCCCAAAAACGCAGGGTAGAGGCAGGCACACCCAACATTCTGCTCACCTCCCAAATTTTGTAATACTTTTTTGTATGGTTTAGTTCTTCTTCCATTAATCAAATTGTTTAGATTCACGATTACTTATTTCTATCATACGGCGATATTGCTCATCTGTTAAATCACTGAGGTAAAAGAATGCAGGATTTAACGGGCTGCCTCCCTTTCTAACCTCATAATGCAAATGCGGTCCGGTACTGCGGCCGGTATTACCCACATGTCCGATAAGTTGTCCTCTCTTGACACTCTGTCCGGGGCGAACTAAAATCTTACTTAAATGCCCATATAGGGTTGTATAGCCAAAACCATGGTCTACTATTATATGATTGCCATAGCCCCAGCCGTCACTGGGCGTTTTTTGAACTACTCCATCTCCGGTAACAAACACTTCCGTACCCAGGTCTGCCGTAAAGTCCATGCCCGGATGAAAGGATGATGTATGATAAAACGGGTCCAAACGGTATCCAAAACCACTTGCAATGCGATCAAGAGCTTCATTGGCAACAGGCTGTATTGCTGGAATTGAATTCAGAAATGTTTCTTTACTTTTTATGAGACCTTTCAGCGTTTGGTATGAATTGGCCTGTGCTGTGGCCTCTTTACCCAACCTGTCTATTTTTTGCCGCAAACGCTGTATCAAATCACCTTCGGGCATTTTTTTTAATTCTGCATAATCAGAACCGCGGTAATCAACCGGTTTGGGCGGCTCTGCCTCGTACATAGATCGGTAAATCTGCAAATCACGCTCCTTTAAATCTGCAAGGCTTTTCTCCAGTTCCGTTACCGAACGCTCCATAACTTTCAGTTCTTGTTTAATCAGGGAATTTTCATCCATCAATGAACGTTCACGAGGATTGGCAAATATTCTGCCAAAAAAGACAGCCAAAATAAAGGAAATCAACAGAATCAGACTGCTAAAGCCAATTCCCCGCCAAAGCATATAGCTGCGGTTATCTGTAACCCGCTCAAAACTTAAACTTTTGGGATTAAAAAAGTATTTAGTCTTGCGCGCCATAACTATTTAGTGCAAGTATAAAGCATATATTTTGCAGATTTGCGTCTGCGTTTTAAACACTGTGTTATTCATGTTATTTTTAATTAAAAATCCGGTGCTATGATTGATGTTATTGGTTTTTATAGAATTATTGAATACTTTCGCAACAAATTATCATGAAAAAACTGATTTGGATTGCACTGTTTCTGTTCGCCTTAAGTACCGGGAACGCCCAAACATCAACCCATAAATGGGCTTTATCTTTAAACGGAAATTACAAGGAATACAAAGGCGATCTGGGTAAAGCTTTGCTTCAGTTTCGCTATCCTAATTTTCAGCTGGGCGGCGGAGTTTCTCGCTATTTGAATCACTGGCTGGATTTGAGCCTGAATGCCAACTATGGTAAAATGTACTACAACCCAAATGCAGTTGCATTTCAGGAACAATATCCCGTATTAAATCTGAAAGGCATCAATACCAATCTTACCGCCCGTATTAAATTCAATAACGGCAAGTGGTTGAAAGAGGAAGCTTTTTTAGCCCCTTATGTAGTAGCAGGGGTAGGCCTTTTCTACGGCGACCGCCAAAAACCCGACTATACTCCCGATTGGCGCAAAGTTGAATTCTTCAATTTCCCCATATTCATCCACATTGTCCTGAATGCGCTGCCGGACATACTCATCCAGCGTTTTTACCACCTTGGCCGGCACACCCAATACAAGGCTATACGGGGGAATTTTCATCCCCGACGGAACAAGCGCATTGGCACCAATGATACTGTATTCCCCAATCTCAGCATTGTTGAGCACCGTAGCATGCATCCCCACCAGCACATGATGGCTGAGGCGGGCACCATGTACAATAGCACTATGCCCGATTACGCAGTCTTCACCAATGATACACGGATCGCCGGGATCGGCATGCAATACGGCATTGTCCTGAATATTGGTGCGTGAACCGACCGAAATAACATCGCTGTCACCGCGCAGTACTGCCCCAAACCATACGCTGCTATCATCATAAAGTTTTACATCCCCAATAACGTGAGCTCCCTTAGCCACAAAAACATTTTTGCCCAGTTCGGGACTTTTTTTCAAACGTTCCGTTAATTCCATGCTCATAAGCGGTTCAAATATGCTTTTTTTGCAGGGCATGCGCAAATTATTTACTGACATCAGAGCCCTTCACGGCATTGAATTAACCCCAAAAGCCCTTCTGAGGGGAAATGAAATGGGCATGGTAAACAGTATTGAGAATGCATGGTTACTTGTAGAAAACGGTTGTTTCGCCGGTTGGGGCAGCATGAATGACGGCAACCTTCCTGCGGCAGACGAAACCGTATCGCTGAAAGGGCTGGAAATATTGCCCGGATTGGTTGACAGCCACACCCACTGCATTTTTGCCGAGCCCCGCAGCGCAGAATGGGAAATGCGCCTGAAAGGTGCAACCTACGAGGAAATTGCCGAGGCTGGCGGGGGCATACTCAATTCAGCGAAAAAATTGCGTACTATGGATGAGGAATCGCTCTACGAACAGAGTCTGTGGCGGGTGCAGCGTATGATAGCACACGGTTCTACCACCATAGAAATCAAAAGCGGTTATGGTCTGAGCACGGAAAGTGAACTAAAAATGCTGCGCATAGCCCGACGCATCGGTAAAAATGTAAATGCCACCATTAAAACCACTTTTCTGGGGGCCCACGCCGTGCCCCCAGAATTTAAAGGGCGGCAGGATGAATATGTATCGCACATCATAACCGAAATGCTTCCGGCAGTTTGCAACGAAGGTCTTGCCGACCATATGGATGTATTCTGCGACCGGGGATTTTTCACCCCGGAACAAACATTGCGTTTGCTGGAAGCCGCTGCCAAATTTGGCTTACCATCCAAAATACATGCCAATGAACTGGGAATAACAGGTGGCGTGCAGGCAGCTGTAAAGGCCGGCTCGTGGAGTGCGGACCATCTGGAACATATCGGCGAAGAGGAAATCGCATGCCTGAAGAGTTCGGAGGTAATGCCTGTGGGCTTGCCCGGCACCAGCTATTTCCTGGACATTCCCTACACTCCCGCAAGAAAAATTATAGATGCAGGCCTGCCCTTTGCGCTGGCCTCAGATTTCAATCCGGGAAGCAGTCCGGTATGCAACCTGCAAATGGTGTGGAGCCTGGGTTGCAGCCGCATGAAAATGCTTCCGTCGGAAGCTTTCAATGCCATCACCCTGAATGCTGCGCGCAGCCTCAGGTTAGAAAACAGTGTCGGCAGTATTGCTATAGGTAAAAAAGCTGATTTCTGGACAACAGAAACCCAAAATGCCATGCAGTCAGTTCCGTATTTTTTCGGGGTAAACCATGCTAAAGATGTTTATCTAAAAGGCCGGACAAACTGATTTTTTTAACTCCATTGTTGATACCATATATCATAAATCAGGGGAATAAATATTAGTCCGGGCGCACTAAAATTGGCCTTAAATTTGCAAAGAATATTGTAAATAATTAATTATGCCATACCCTGAAATGCTGGTAGCGCCAATGCGCGCCGAACTCACCAATAACGGTTTCACAGAACTGCGTACAACCGAAGAAGTTGAACAAGCCCTCACCAATACCGAAGGAACTGCCCTGGTGGTGGTTAATTCCGTATGCGGCTGCGCCGCCGGCAGTGCACGCCCCGGAATTTTAAAAAGCCTCACAGGTGCTAAAAAACCCGCACGCCTATTTACGGTATTTGCCGGACAGGACCTCGATGCAACCCAAAAAGTCCGCGAATTCATGGTTCCGTTCCCGCCTTCATCTCCTGCCGTTGCGCTTTTTAAAGACGGACAAATTGTGCACATGGTAGAACGCCACATGATTGAAGGTCGCACCGCCGATATGGTTGCCGACAATTTGTCAGGCGCCTACGAAGCTTTTTGCTGATAAACCGGAAAACAATTCGTATTTTTGTCATAACCAACGTCATGCGTTTGCGTTTAGACAAACTTTTCATCCTGCCGCTTTGCTGGATTCTCCCCGTTTTGGGGCAAAATTCATTGCCGGTAAACATCAAGCACAGAAATCTGCCTACCCCTTCGTTTTTGGTATTTCCCGAAAGCAATAAACCATCTTACAGTCAATGGCCTGCAATGGTAGGGAAAATGGGGAATTACAGCCCTTCAACCCAATGGAAAATCTACTCCAACCTAAAAGATGAACTGGGACAAACCCATTACAGGGCCCAGCATTGGTTTAATGGCATTCCTTCCGAATTATCAACCCTTATTTTGCATGAAAAAGACGGTAAGCTACTGAGCATCAATGGAGATCTGGTTCCGGAATCTTTCTTTGAGGGCAAATCAATGCTGACAGCAGAGCAAGGCCGTGAAAAAGCCCTGCAGTTCATGCCTGCAAGCCTTTATTACTGGCAGGATGAAGGACAAAATGCCATTTTAAGGCAACTCTCAGGCAAGGCCGATACAAGTTATTTCCCGAAAGGCACCAAAGTATATTGTCCTAAAGATTTCAGACTGGAAGGAAAACACCGGCTGGCCTGGAAATTTGAAGTGTATGCACTTGAACCATTGGGCGGTAAATCCATTTATGTTGATGCCGAAACCGGCGAAATTCTGGCATCGCAGGATTTAATCCTGCACACTGAGGTAAAAGGTACTGCAGTAACAGCCTACAGCGGAACGCAAAAAATGCAAACCGACAGTACGGCCCCTACTACGTTCAGGTTGCGTGAATTCAACCGTGGAAAAGGCATTGAAACCTATAACCTCAGAAAAAGCACATCATACGGCTCCGCTGTTGATTTTCTGGATGCCGACAACTACTGGAACAATGTCAATGCCAATAAAGATGAGGTAGCCACAGATGCCCACTGGGGTGCGGAGATGACATACGATTACTTTAGCAAAGAACACAGCCGTAACAGTTTTGATGCTGCTGGAGCCAAAATTATAAGTTATGTTCATTATGGAACCAATTATAACAATGCCTTCTGGAATGGTTCCTACATGACCTACGGCGACGGAGACGGAAGCTTATTTATACCGCTTACAGCTCTGGATGTGTGTGGCCATGAAATTGCCCATGCCGTAACTACCTACACAGCAGGTCTTGTTTATAGTTATGAAAGTGGTGCCCTGAATGAAAGCTTTAGCGACATATTCGGCAATACCATTGAAGCATGGGCCAGGCCCTCAAAGTGGAGTTGGATTATCGGAGAAGATATGACACCCAGCAAAAAGGGAATACGAAGTATGCTTAATCCTAATGCTTTTAATCATCCCAAATTTTACAAGGGGGTTAGCTGGTATGCAGGTGCAGGCGACAATGGCGGGGTGCATTATAACAGCGGTGTTCAGAACTACTGGTATTACCTGATTGCCAACGGCAGCAAGGGGACAAATGAAAAAGGATGGACCTTTCAAATTGATTCCCTGGGCTTTGTGAAAGCCGGTAAAATTGCATACCGCAATTTGTCTGTATACCTTACCAAAAACTCGCAGTACGCAGATGCCAGAACCTTCAGTATTATGTCGGCCGCAGACCTATATGGGCAATGCAGTAAAGAGGTAATTGCAGTTACCAATGCCTGGTGGGTATGTGGTGTTGGCAATAAATACGACAGCGGCTATGTAAAGGCCAATTTCACAGGTGATACACTTGCCTGCAAAAGCGGAAAAGTTATAAACTTTCTGAACCTGAGCGACAACTACAAATCAAGCCAATGGTATTTTGGGGATGGGAATAGTTCCAGTGCCACTAACCCATCTAATACATACAACAGTTATGGTAAATTCAATGTAAAACTCGTGGTAACCAGCTGTTTCAAAAACAAAAAAGACAGTATAACCAAGGTGCAGTTTGTAAAGGTGGATAGCACCTATGATATCTGCAACGCAGTACTGTTGCCAAAACTAGGTACCGATAGCGCAATACGCTGCAAGGGCTTTGTTTATGATGACGGCGGTGAGGATAACTATGGCGCACTGAAAGTGGTCAATTTTAAACTGAAAATCCCCGGCGCTGATTCTATACGCTTCCGCTTCAGAGTTTTGGACTACGAAAATGGATATGACTCGGTTGTGCTATTTAAAAACAGTGTTACCTGGGCCAATAAAATAGGAAGATTCACAGGGTCAACCCTGCCCTTTGCAGGAGCCTGGCAAAGTGTGAAAGCAGATGCACTGTGGTTCCGTCAATATTCCGACCCACTGGTAGAAGGCAAGGGCTTTAAAGTGGAGTTTTTGGGTATTCGCAAACCTCTAACCGTTGATGCCGGAAAAGACACTACCATTTGCTACGGCGACAGCCTGATTCTCAATCCCACAGCCTCAGGTGGTTTTATTCCGGATTACCGTTTCTATTGGAAACACGGTGACAGCCGTGCCAATGCCGTGGTAAAACCCACATCAAAGACCAAATATTACCTTACCCTTACAGATATCTGTACCGGCAAAACCGCAATGGATTCTATTACGGTGGATGTGCGACCACCGCTCAAAGTTACATTGGGTAAAGACACAGTCATATGTAAAGGCAGAAGTGTAAAACTTACAGCCGCCGGAACCGGCGGTGTAACTTCGGCATACCAGTTTAGCTGGAATCAGGGACTGCCCAACGGAATCACACATACTGTTTCGCCTGCCACAACCACCAAATACATGGCTGTTTTAAATGACGGTTGCACAGACAGACCCGACACCGCATACCGCACTGTTTGGGTGAAACCGGCACTACAGGCAAAAATCACCGCCGGCATAACGCCGGTATGCATTGGCAAAACCGTTTCCCTCTCGGCAGCAGGTTCGGGAGGAGACACCTCGAAATATAGCTATAGCTGGAATCTGGGATTGGGAACAGGCAACAACAAAGTCATCACACTTACCGATACTACAACAGTAATTGTAACCCTTTCCGATGCATGTACCGTTCTTCCTGCAAGAGATACCGTCAAGTTGTATACCTATCCGGCACTAAAACTCAGCCTATCTAACGACACCACCATCTGCCGCGGCAGTCAGGTTGCCCTGACTGCAAAACTCAGTGGTGGCAAGGGATCGGGATATACATATAATTGGGCGCACGGCAAAACAACAGGCACAATAACAGAAACACCCGGCAGCGGGCAATGGTATACTGTTACCGGTTCGGATAACTGCTCCCCAATTGTGAAAGACAGTGTTAGATTAGATCTTCTGCCTGCTTTGAGCCTGAGTAAATTTAAAGATACAACAATTTGTGACGGACAAACAGTAGCCGTGAAGCTTACTGCAACCGGCGGAAAAACCGGTAGCCATAATGTTTCATGGAGTCCCGGCGGTCAAACCGGCCTGAATGTAATATTGAACCCTGTAGGAACAGGGACAACCAAATACACGGCTATATTGAGCGACGCTTGCACACTGCTAAACGACACAACTACTTTTAACGTAACCCGCCTATTGCCGCTTAGCGGAAGTATAATCGCCACACCCAACGCTGTATGTCAGGGAGATTCGCTCACACTGACCCTAACCCAAACCGGAGGTAAAACGACCGGATATGTTTGGACCATAGATGGCGTGCCTGTTACCTGGAAAAAACTACGCACCGATCCGGGCTTTACGCGGTCTTACAGTTACAACCTGACAGACGGTTGTTCGGCACCTTTCAGCGCATCTGCCAATGTGGTAGTTCACCCTAGGCCCAATGCTGTTCTCACAACCGATATTAATGATATTTGCGCCGGTGGCAGGGTTCAGTTCTCATTTGTAAGCGCAGATGCTGCCAAAGCCTTCTGGATATTTGGTCCAAAAGATTCCATAAATGCATTAACGGGACCCTACACCCGTATTTTCAAAAATGCAGGCAGCTATTTTGCTTCACTCAGGGTTACCACCTCCAATGGTTGTCAGAAATTATTTAACATCTCGGACAGTGTGCGCGTAACTGCTTATCCGATTGCTTCATTCACCCCAACCCCAACACTGGCATCCATTGAACTTCCCAACATTCAGTTTACTGATAAAAGCAAAGGCGGAACCCAGTATTTATGGCTTTACGGCGATGGCAATACCGATGCTATTGTAGGTAGCACCTCCCATACCTACAGCGATACCGGGCGTTACAAGGTACAACTTATTGTAAGTAAGCCACCGGGCTGTGCCGACACTGCAGAAGCCTGGGTGAGAATCAAAGATGTATATTATTTGTATATTCCTACTGCATTTACCCCGGACGACAACAACCTCAATGAAGTATATGCTCCGTATGCCAGAGGCTGTGTTTTCTTCAATATGAAAATCTATAACCGCTGGGGTGCCAAGATGTTTGAAACCGATAAAATTGGAAAAGGCTGGAATGGAAAAACACCAGATGGCAAAGAGGCCATGAACGGAATTTATCCGTTGCTCATTGAAACCATAGATACAGAAGGATACAGACACGTAGAAAAAGGCTATCTGATGATTACACGCTGATGCACTCAGCACTGCTGTCGGGCATAATGAATGCCTGTAGGGAAGCCGGAAACTTTCAACTTTTACATTTAAGGTCAGTAGCAGCAGAAGCTGTGTCGGATAAAGGACTAAACCAGCTGGTGAGCTTTGTGGATGTGGAAAGTGAAAAAATACTGGTTGAAAGCCTTAAAAAACTCAGGCCTGATGCAAGTTTTATTACCGAAGAAAACACCGCTCCCAGTAATTCTGAAAGCCATGCCGTATGGATTATAGATCCGCTTGACGGGACTACCAATTACTTGCACGGATTACAGGTATTTTCCATCAGCATTGCACTTATGGAGAAGGGCATTGTTACTGCAGGCGTGGTATTTGCACCGGCTATGAATGAAATGTTCTGCGCTGAAAAAAATTGTGGTGCCTACCTAAATGATGAACCCATTAAAATAAGCCAAACAGCCAACCTGCGTTCATCGCTTATAGCGACAGGATTTCCCTACTATGAATTTCAACAAACCAGTGCCTATCTCGAGCTACTCGGTGAATTAATGAAAAGTACGCACGGACTTCGGAGACTGGGATCGGCAGCCATTGACCTTGCCTATACCGCCTGTGGCAGGTTCGATGGATTCTATGAAACCGGACTGAATGCCTGGGATGTGGCAGCAGGTGCATTGCTGGTGGAGGAAGCAGGCGGAATGGTCAGTGATTTTTCTATAAAACACAACCACTTGTTCGGCAAACAAATTGTTGCTGCAAACCCGGCGGTATTTAGGGAATTACAACCCCTCACCCAATCATATTTGGGATAGCCGTTTTTCATAGCTATTTTGCAATCGAATTGTTTTGGATCACACCCATACTGAAAGGCATTGGACAAGGCTTCCTTATCAGCATACTTAGCTTTGGTCCCTCATTTTTCACGCTAATCAATTCCGGTATTAAAGGCGGTAAATCAGAGGGGTTTCGTGTGGCACTGGGAATTTTTCTCAGTGAGTTTATTATGGCCCTGGTGTGTTTTTTTGGACTTTCGCGATTTTTTATTCTGATAGAATTTCAACTGGCCTTTTCATTGTTTGCCGCAATCGCTATTTCATACATTGGTATTAAAGGTTTTTATAAAAAATACCAACAGTTTTTGCAAAGCATGGAACAGCCTGCTGCAAAAAGCAAATCATTTATTAAAGGTTTTATTTTAAACCTTATAAATCCATTTGTTCTCTTTCTATGGATTGGCATACTAGCTATTGTATCGGTATATTACGATAAAAAAGACCCACATTATGAAATTTCGATTTTTATTAATTTAATATCTATACTTTTTACCCTATTATTAATGGACTTAGGTAAAGT
>RGEC01000290.1 GCA_009918425.1 Bacteroidota bacterium | reverse complement strand
ATAAAAAATCAGTGTTTTATCCCCTCACTAATGGTTAATATTTTTGCTTAACCGGCAATCTTAAGGATATGAAATTAATACACAGCATTAAAGCAAACAGGTATATCTGTAAGCATTCTAATGGAGCAAAAGATAAGGGAAAACGAAGATAACTGAGTGTGTGGTCCCGCCAGGAATCGAATAAAAGCACTTAACTAGCTGATATGATATCTATTAAAATTGGTAGCCAGATTTGGGTGAAACATTTAATTTAATAATGAAAGGTGTTGATAAATTCTAACTTTAGGTCATTCATTAACAGATATTTTTCATAGAGTTATTTAACTGAAGTTTTGCAAAAGAAAAGCGATTAGTTTTTTTATTGACATTCAAGCATTTTGATTGGCTAGATCTGCTTTGCCTCCGTTCGCTGAACCCTGCTATGTGCAAATCTAAAACCTCCTAACCGTTGTGAGGATGTGTGATACAAGCATATACAGTATTTAAAAATCAGGTGGCAAAAGCCAGCATTTCTTGAAATCCGAATCTTATAATTAACAATTATTTATCACTTGTTTTACAACCTTTCCAAATCTGGACCATTTATTCGATGGATGAAAATGAGAAACCTTCATTTGGTTGTAAGCTTCTTAATTATGCCGGTTACAGCGCTGTTTTCTCAAAAACAGCCGCATATGAATCTTGAAATTCCGGGTAAATTTGATTACTGTAAAATTAATACTGATGGTTTTTCAGTTTTACCATCTGGCAGAAAGGTCAACCCGTCCGGAGAAAAATTAAGAATTAGCCGGGCGCCTTACGGTTTATCCGTAACACCTAACGGAGACTGGGCTTTGATAATTCATAGCAACGCGGTTTCATTGGTGGATTTGAGAGAGGCAAAAATGAAAATTCAGCGTTTTCCGGAGTTTGACGGCTCCGGAACTGACATCATCAAAGGGGCTTCATTTATTGGTGCCCAATGCCTGCAGGACAACAGGTCGGTAATTATTGGAGGTGGCGATAAGGGAATTATATGGAAGTTTGACATAGCTACCAAAAAAATTGTGGATTCTATTGATGTTGGTGCATTTCATGCTGCTGCTCCCAAAGAATCTTTTCTCACGGACTTAATTGTGGATGAGAAAAACCGGGATATATGGGTGCTGGATCGCGGTTGGCAGGTTTTATATAGAATAGACTTAGACACCAAGAAGCTAAAAGCAGCCATACCTACAGGAAGAATCCCATTTGGTTTGGCGATGAGTGAGGATAAAAAATCCGTTTTGTTTTGCCATGTAGGCATATACCAATACCCATTGCTTCCTGGCATAACAGCCCAAAATAAAGACAGTTTGTTTTTGCATTTTCCTCCCTATGGAGCCCATACTGCTGAATCAGATACGGGGATTATGGCAGGAGGTCGCAAGATTCCAGGCCTGGGGCCTGCGGTGAATGATGAGGCCATGTCAGTTTGGATTGTTAACACAGCCAATAACACCATAGAAGGGAAATTGCAAACCGGACTAAAAATTGGTGAAATGCTCGAGGGGTCGGAAATTGTGGGCGGCTCTCATCCCAGCAGTATCGTATGCTACAAAGGATATGCTTACATCTCTCAGACGCAAAACGACAATATTGCTGTTGTAGATATCCGAAAAAGAAAGATATCCGGTTACATTCCCATAAAAACCCAAACGGAATTGGATAATTACAGGGGGTATTTTCCTTACGGAATTGATATTGATAGAAACAGACAACGGCTGTATGTGGCCTTACTGGGTTATAATGCAGTTGCTGTTATCAATTTAAAAACCCAAAAGACAGTGGGTTTTATACCTTCAGGCTGGGGTGCAACTCGCGTAAAATATAGTGAAGCTCGTGATCAAGTGCTTGTTACATCGGCAAGGGGTTTGGGTGCAGGACCCAACGGAGGTTTGAATTTTACACCACCGCCTCAGGGAACGTATATTGGCGATATACAATTAGGCTTGTTACA
The DNA here is from genome assembly GCA_009918425.1 of Bacteroidota bacterium. Classification (GTDB taxonomy): domain Bacteria; phylum Bacteroidota; class Bacteroidia; order NS11-12g; family UBA955; genus RGEC01. The sequence goes on along the minus strand of RGEC01000290.1, from coordinate 33 downwards.
AAGAATAAGCCCCCCAAGCGAAGTTGAATTGGC
>RGEC01000289.1 GCA_009918425.1 Bacteroidota bacterium | reverse complement strand
CAGAACATTTTAGCCAGTTCCCCAAACCCTGGCCAAAAGGGGCATCGCCCCTTTTAGAATCCCCAAGGCAAGGGTGTCTTATTAGCCCCCCACCCCCAACCCCTCCCCATAGGGGAGGGGAGTAAGGGTACACGTGGGGACCTGCGGTCCCCAAACCCCGGCCAAAGGGGCGACGCCCCTTTACAACCCCAGAACCGTGACCGTTATTGTAGTGACGCACATGAGTGTAGAATGACAGGGAGGGTGGCATATTTTATGTGGCATGCCCTTGTCGATTATCAATCACCCATTTGATGAACAAGAAAAGATAGATGAGGCATTGAATAAGAAAACCCACAACACTTAATACAGCCCAAAGAAATGCGAGAAATCCCCATTCCTGCCTCCATACAAGATCATGACCAATAGCAAAATGGCAATAAAAGTTAACCAAATGATAATAATTGATTGCCAATATAAATATAAAACCAAGAAAATGCTTAAAAAAGTGTCCTTCAACAAAAAGAATTCTCCACTGCCAAAAAAGATGATACAAAAAACACCCAATTGCAGTTAATACAACTAGTATGTTTATCTCAATACTAAAAAACATTGTTTCAAAAAACAGTTCTAAGCCCAAAATGACGCTTAAAAAAAATGATATAAGGTAAGCAAAGGAGTATTGATGGGAACTTATCTTGATCATATTGACTTCACCTCTATTGGCACTGGTTTGATTTCAGGATCCCTATCGTTTGATCTTATCTTGGGCAACCGTAATACAGGTGCCACCGCTTTATCCCATACCAGTTTGGAATCCAACTCCGTATGACTTTTGCGAGGACCGATACTAACTGGCACCCTTACTTGAGATGAAAAACCCAACTTTCTAGCCTCCACTTCCGTATCAATAGTCAGGTTTTGATACTGAATGACAGGCACATTGTAGGCATTTTTCATTTTTCGCTCACCCGTTCCTCCAATCAGTGCCCCAGCAGTCTGTACCATATCATTCTTATCATACACATTGATCACTTTGGCATTGGGTTCCAGGTTATTTTGATTCAATTGATATTCTTTTAATTGAGGGGTGCCCAATATAACCATTGTATCTATTTTTTTATCTCCATCGTACAATTGCGTAAATTCTTTGAGTACATTTCCTCCGTGAGAATGGCCAATCATATTGAGCTCCTCACCGGAAGTAAACACATGGTTCTTAACTAAAGAATTAAGCTTATGTGCTGCACCAGACCTGGCTTTTACCGAAAGTTCTCCTGGCCTCCAATCCAACTGCACCACTTTTTCTCCAAACGTGTTGCCTACCGCTTTTAAAAACTGCGGGTCTGCATCTTGTGGACTTGAACCTGTACCATGGACAAAGACAGTAAGAGGCAACACATCCCTTGCCCCCGCAGCCCGTACATTCCCGCGCTCATAGCCACCCGCCACTTGGGTGATGGCCACCAAACGTGGTCGTTGCAAGGTCGCCGAAGCCCCCTGGCCCCATTCATCTTTCAAGGCATCGTATGCCTGTCCCCCAAATCGATCCGCGCCGGCCTCACCCGTACGCTGTGCCCGTGCGGCATCAATGTGATGCTTGAGCTCATGGCCGTCGGTCTGAACCAAGTGAGAGGTGCTGCCATCTTGCAGGGCATCGTTGATCAAAATCTGCTGGGCCTCTCGATCATACAACCCTTCCAAGTCTGATTTGTGGACTATTTGGTGGGTGTCAGCATGGATCGCCCCATCCACCCCCTGACCTTTTAATGCGTTGCCGTTGTACACGCCGGTGGCGTCGGGGCCCCTCACCCCAAATTGTTCGCTTGCATAGTGGTTGAATGTTTGAAGGGCCTCGGCCCGTTGGTCTGGAGAATAGGCATCGGGGTTTTGAATGATCGCCGCCTTGTCTCGATTCTCTGGCAAGCTGGCAAATTGGAGGGTGGCTTCCCTTAACTTCGTCTTGTTTTGGTAATCACCCAATAGCCCCCCATTCTGTTTCACCGCCCATGTTTTAGCATTTAGAGGCATCATCTATATTCATCATGTCAAACATTCCAGCGTTTAAGATTTTTTTGCATATATTCAAAA
>RGEC01000288.1 GCA_009918425.1 Bacteroidota bacterium | reverse complement strand
AATAATGGAGTTATAAACCTTTCTGTAGGCGGCGGTATTGCTCCGTATACGTATGAATGGTCGAATGGGGCCAATACGGAGGATATTTTTAACCTCAGGGCCGGTACGTACAATGTAACTGTGACCGACGACTACGGTTGCCGCGAAACCAGAAACTACACGCTGAGTCAGCCTGCACAGCCCATCGTGGTTAACGGTGTGGTTACGGACGCAGATGGTACCCTGGGCAGCGTTGATATTACTGTTACCGGAGGAGTGCCACCATATAGATTCTTCTGGTCGAACAATGCCACAACGGAAGATGTCACCGAATTGCTACCTGGTAATTACACTGTTACCGTTACCGATGCAAATCTCTGTGTTGCCACATCAACCTTCACGGTTAAGGTAAGTGCCGGCGTTGATAAAGCGACTTTGGGTAAAGCGGTGAAATTATATCCCAACCCGGCTTCGGAAAAGGTAAACCTGTTAGTAGAGGGCTATAAAGCCGACAAGGTTTACATCATCAACACCAGTGGAAGAACGGTGTATGAAACCATCCCTGTCGGCAGTGCGGTAAGCATTGACACGCGGACATTTGCAGCTGGCATTTATACGGTAATTGTGAGGTCCGGAAACACCCAGACAGCCCTGCACATGGTCATAGAAAAATAATTGTTGTAGTTTATAGTATAAGCCCGCCGTCAGCAATGATGGCGGGCTTTTTTATGCCCCAATGCCTTAAGTCCGGAGATTTAGGTAAGTTTTAATATGCTGCTTCCCGAAGTCTCCCGACTTCGGGTAACAATGACAAAACAAGCACCAAAATCATACTATTAACAATCCCCCATTCGCCCTATCTTTGCATCACTAAGTTAGGGCATGAGCGATTCTATCAAGCACGAATGCGGTGTAGCCTTCATTCGGTTGCTAAAACCCCTCAGCTATTACCGCGAAAAATAAGGAACATCCCTTTACGGCCATAGACAGCTTCAGTTTCTGATGACCAAACAACTCGTTGCCCCCCTATTTAGAACAACATAACATGGTTGCGGTGAAACCCCAAATTATTCGCCGCATTTTTGCGGTGATTATGGGTTATATTTGCCGCAATCCTTTGTGGCAATGCCTAAATACATCTACGAATATAAAAACTGGACCGATTTCACTTGGCAAGACTCGGTAATCAACTCAATTTTCGGAGAAGTGCGTTTAATGCAAGGTAAAATCATCGGACAAATGAATGCTTTGGGATTTTCTGCAAAAGAAGAAGCCACATTAACCGCATTGACAATGGATGTTGTAAAATCATCTGAAATAGAAGGAGAATTACTCAATTATGCACAAGTGCGCTCATCCATAGCCAGACGATTAGGAATCAATACAGCAGGACTGGTTAAAAGCAACCGAAACATTGAAGGCGTTGTAGAAATGATGTTAGATGCAACACAACGCTACAATTTGCCACTAACTGAAAAACGCCTGTTTGGCTGGCACGCAGCACTCTTCCCCACCGGATATAGCGGACCTTATGAAATAGAAGTGGGTTGTTATCGCACAGGTGAAATGCAAGTCATTTCCGGCGCAATGGGCAAAGAAAAAATACATTACGAAGCGGTAAAGCCCGAATTTGTAAAAGCAGAGATGAAGAAGTTTATTGCCTGGTTTAATAAAGACAACACCCTCGATCCGGTAATAAAAGCAGCTATAGCGCATTTCTGGTTTATCATCATACACCCTTTTGACGATGGAAATGGGCGCATTGCTCGCGCGCTCACAGACATGCTACTTGCACGCGCCGAAGGAAGTGGTGATCGCTTCTACAGCATGTCAGGCCGAATATTGGAAGAGCGTAAATTGTATTATGCTGTATTACAAAAAGTGCAACACAGCGCTAATGATATTACCGAATGGCTTAATTGGTTTCTGCATTGTCTTAAAAACGCAATGTTGGCAACCGAAAGCACAACCCAACAAATACTTAGAAAGGCAGAATTCTGGAGACGACACGAAAACACATCAATTAACGAAAGACAAAAAAAAGTATTGAATATGCTCTTTGAGAATTTTACAGGCAAATTACAAAGTTCGAAATGGGCTAAAATTAATAAAACATCAAC
>RGEC01000287.1 GCA_009918425.1 Bacteroidota bacterium | reverse complement strand
ATTTCTGTGCCAATAATTACCTGGGACTCAGCAGTCACCCTCGTGTGGTAGCAGCAGCCAAACGCGCCATAGACACGCATGGGTTCGGTATGAGCAGCGTGCGTTTTATCTGCGGCACCCAGGATATTCACAAAGAACTGGAAGCCAAAATTGCTTCCTTCTACGAAACCGACGATACCATTCTCTACGCTGCCGCATTCGACGCCAATGGCGGGGTGTTTGAACCCCTTTTGGGTGAAGAAGATGCCATCATCAGCGATTCGCTAAACCATGCATCTATAATTGATGGGGTAAGACTTTGCAAAGCCCGCCGCTATCGCTATGCCAACAATAACATGGCAGAGCTGGAAGAACAACTTATCAAGGCCAGGGCTGAAGGAGCACGGTATATTCTGATTGTTACCGATGGTGTTTTCAGCATGGATGGCTATGTAGCACAGCTGGATAAAATCTGCGATCTGGCAGATAAATACAACGCCCTTACCATGACCGATGAGTGCCATGCCGCCGGATTTATAGGAAAAACAGGTCGTGGTGTGCCCGAATACTGCAACGTGATGGGGCGCGTGGATATTATCACAGGCACACTGGGCAAAGCATTGGGTGGTGCCATGGGTGGCTATACCACCGGTCGCAAGGAAATTATTGAAATACTTAGACAGCGCAGCCGCCCGTACTTGTTTAGCAATTCTCTGGCCCCCAGTATAGTAGGCGCAAGCATCGAGGTGTTTAATATGCTCACCGAAACCACAGCGCTGCGCGATAAGCTGGAAGCCAATGTAAACCGCTTTAAGGCAGGGATGAAAGCCGCCGGATTCGATTTCAAAGACGGAGACAGCGCCATTGTGCCCATTATGTTGTATGATGCCAAACTTAGCCAGGTAATGGCAGACAAACTCCTGCAGGAAGGGATTTATGTTATCGGGTTCTTCTACCCGGTTGTGCCCAAAGACCAGGCCCGCATTCGCGTTCAGCTGAGTGCTGCTCACGAATTCGACCACATTGACCGCGCCATTGCCGCATTTACCAAGGTGGGTCGAGAACTAGGGGTAATACATGCATAAAACAATAAAAATTTATAGCAAGAAAAAAGCCCTTAATGAAGGGCTTTTTTCTTGCTTATATGTGCCTTTTGGCTATGAACGCACGAATTTAATCAAATGGCTTTTGCCTTCGCAAACTACGACTATCTGATAAACGCCTGAAGCCCATTCTTTACCGGGAAGGATATGGGATTGTCCGGAATGCCATTTAGCTAAATATACACGCGCACCTGCTGTATTGTAAACCACAACGGACGCATCGTTTGGCATGTTGTCCCAGTTCAAAACAGCATCGCTGCCCGATGGATTGGGCATGATGGCGACAGGGCTATTCGCAACTGTTTGCAGGGAATTTGTTGACCCAACAACAAGAGGTTGCTGAAAACCCTGAGTCACCAACACATTGCCGGATCCGCCTGTCTCAGTGACGAGATTTCCCAGTGACCAGTCTGCGGAAAAGCCTCCCAAAAACGAGCCTCCTGTTGCAGACAACAGCTCGCGATCAGCGCTTTGTGCCTGCAAGTATGTCATGCCGGAAATTATACAAATGAAAACAACTGCTTTTCTCATACTGGTTTTATTTAGTGCGGTTGTTTTTGTGAGGCGCGGAAACACCGGTAGTATTTACATAGTGAATACCGGCACTGGCGGGTTTGCCAAACAGTTCAGGGTGCAGGTATTTACCCACAGCGTTGGCCTCTTTAGGTTTTTCAGGCACTACACGGTTGGCTTTAGCCCATGCGTCGTTGCGCACGCCGGTTACCTGCCAGCTAACCTCGGTATTGGGCTTGTCTGTTTTAATACTAAATGTATTGCCTTCAATTTTTCTTGAAACCACTGCTTGGGCAAAATCAGGACCGATTACGGTAAGCTGGTAGCGAAAATCTACGTTCAGAGACTGGAAATACGAGGGAAGGGTAATTTCGGCCAAACCATTGGCGTCGGTAATAATGTTTCCGTTATAAATGTTCATCATCTCAGGGCTTTCCACAAAACTGTGAATGAGATATTTGTTTTCCGGATCCTGAGGGTGATCAATTTGGAATGTTCCACCGGC
>RGEC01000286.1 GCA_009918425.1 Bacteroidota bacterium | reverse complement strand
GTAAAACCGCATCTTCCATTACCATCAATCAGGCGGGACTTTATTGGCTGGAACTGACCAAAAACTCCTGCAAGTGGCGCGACAGTATTCTGCTTTCTGTAGACAAAACCAAAGTGCAGATTAAAGGAGATACGCTGTATTGCAGTGATGAGCAGTTTACCAGAACCCTCAGTGCTACACCTGGTCTTAAATCCTACAAATGGAGTACCGGAGCAACTACACCCAATATTACGGTAAATCAATCGGGTGCATTTATAGTTACCGGTACTACTGTCAATGGCTGTGTGTCTGTGGATACTGCTTACATTAATCGCTTTTCACCGGTTGTTGTTTCCATCAGAGATACCATAGTATGCAAGGGAAATCCGGTGCGTTTTGATAATCAGAACCCAACGGCGACAGCCACAAGATGGAGCAATGGAGAAACAGGTTCTTCTACCCTAATAACTGCACCCGGAACCTATGTGGTGAGAGTTACACGGGGGTTATGCAGTACATGGGACACATTCGCCCTAAGCAATTATCCTGCAACCCTGGATTTGGGACCCGATTTGCGTTTCTGTGAACGTATAGATACGCTGATTTCAGCTCCGCGCAATGATTTTCAGTCAGTAAGCTGGAACAATGAGATTGCAGCCAATACGTATCGCCTTCAAAAGCCCGGAAAGTTATATATCAGTGTCATCAACAGATTTGGCTGCCCGGAGTCAGATTCTATTGATGTTCGCCTGTATCCCAATCCCCGGGTAAATCTTGGCAATGATACCACAGTATGTCTGTCGGTACATCCTGTTCTGGATGCCGGTGCTGGCCGTGAGTTGTATCGCTGGCACAATGGTACCACTGAGCGTACATATAAAGCTATTGATCCCGGAACCTACTGGGTTAAGGTGAAAGATGCCAATGGATGTTATGGTTCAGATACAGTAACCATTAATAAGCGTGGTGATTTGTATCCATCTACTTTGTTTATGCCCAATGCTTTCACCCCTGATGGCAACGGAATCAACGATTTTTATCCCATGAACAAGTTTCCGAAAGTTGGATCCTTATACAGTGTAAAGCTCTATAACCGCTGGGGTGAAAAGATTGCTGATCTTGAATCTCCCGATATAAACTGGGATGGTAATATTAATGGCGTTCCCGCACCTGAAGGGGCTTATGTGTTTTTGGCTACCTGGATAGGTTGCGACAATGAACGCCGCACTATCAGAGGCAGTTTTCATTTGTTGAGATAAACTTCTCTAAGCCGGGTAAAGACCAGTTTGTCTATTGGGAATGTAAAATCTTCAATCTGCAGTTCATTAAGGGGCTCCCATCTGAATTCTACCAGATATTCTTTGTTCCAGCGTTTTTCAATGGATTTAAAGTGGAGATCATCGGAAAGCAGTGAAACATGGTAATAGAATGAAATTATCTGCTGCGCCGGATTGAAGGCACTGGGCTGATAAAATTCATTCACATAGAACAGGTCATTTACCGCAATATCTGCATTCATCTCTTCTTTCCACTCACGTTTTAGGCAGTCAGATAGTCCTTCACCCGGCTCAAGTCCGCCACCCGGAAACTTGGTAAATGCATGGTCTCCGCCCATTTCGGTAGAAATAAGCAATAGTCCATCTTTAATTGCTATGCCATAAACACGGATGTTAAACGCGCCGATACCCACAGGGCGAAATTACCCGATCAAAATCAATATCTGGCATATTCCGGCAGGAATCGACTTTCGTCTGGTAATAATCTATGGTTTGCCACACGACGTATCCCATTTTTTAGCAATGGTGAATTGAAATTGATAATCAGCCCCAGTCGATAATTTCCCAGCTTCATGTTGCGCAGCATTTTATGCACGTGCTGATCGGTGATTTGATCGCAGGTTTCCAGTTCTATAGCAAGTTTATCATCCAACACCAGATCAATGCTATAGCCGTCTTCAATATGCAGGTTTTTATAGGTAACAGACAGGGGTTTCATAGATGTGGTCGAAATGCCGTTTTGACCGAGTTCATACAAAAGGCATTCGCGGTATGCACTCTCTTTAAGGCCGGGCCCCAGGGCCTTGTGAATTTCAATGGCAAGTCCGATGACTGTGTGCGCAAGG
>RGEC01000285.1 GCA_009918425.1 Bacteroidota bacterium | reverse complement strand
CCGTTTTAACTTCGTGAAATGCAAAAAACAATAACAGAAAAATAAGTGCAAGCGCAATAGGCACAGCAATAAGCAGCCGTTTTGTAGCGGCTTCCAAGTTTTCAAATGCACCTCCATATTTAATGCTGTATCCTTCGGGCAATGAAAGCTGCTCTTTTACCTTGGATTGTAGCTCATTCACAATGGCCTGTACATCCCTACCGCGCACATTAAAGCCCACAATAATTCTTCGCCTTGCATCCTGCCGCTGAATCTGATTGGGACCATCGTAGGTGCGTATGCTGGCAATATTGTGCAGCGGAATTAGATCGCCTGTTTGTGTAGGCACCATCAGCTGCTGAATATTATCCGGATCTTGGAGCAGGGATTTCTCCATGCGCACCACCAAATCGAACCTGCGTTCATTTTCATATACTTTGCCAGCAACAGTTCCTGCATAGGCAGCATTGACGACCCTGTTGGCATCACTTACCTTTACCCCATATCGGGCCATGGCATTTCGATCAAAAGTAACCAGTATCTGGGGCATCCCGTCTGTGGCTTCCACATAGATATCTTCCGCACCCTGAATCCCTGAAATAAGCGAACCCAGCTTTTCGGCCAATTTTGGCAGTGTATCCAGGTTTTCGCCGTAAATTTTACAGACAACATCCTGCTTGGCCCCTGTCATCAGCTCGTTGAAGCGCCGCTTCCATTGGCATAGGATCGGTAGGTATTTCACCACTGCCAATTTTGGCCACAACCTTTTCTACCTCAGGAAAACTATCTTTTAAGATTTTAGAGGCCATTTTACAGCCTTCAATGCTGCGGTTGAGGTTACTTCCGGTAATAAGCCTGGTTTCAATGGCAAAATCCCCTTCTTCCAGTTGTGGAATAAACTCTCCGCCTAATCTTGTAATCAGCAGCAAGGCGGTAGCAAACAGAAATACCGTTGTTAAAAGCAGGGCCTTTTTCTTCAAAATTGCCTTTTTCAGCAAACCGCTGTAACCGGCTTCCAGCTTTTGTAAAAACCGCTCGTTGATTGAAGGCATTTGCGTGTTTTTGGCATTGCCCAGTAACCATGCACTCATCATGGGCACATAAGTAAGCGATAACAAAAATGCTCCGGACAGTGCAAAAATGACCGTTTGCGCCATGGGCGTGAACATTTTACCTTCAATGCCCCTAAGCGTAAGAATCGGCAAATACACAATTAAAATAATCAATTGACCGAAGACAGCCGCATTCATCATTTTAGAGGCACTGTCTATTACTGCCTGCCGGCTGTTTTCATTTTCAGTTTTATGGATTGTGTAATGTTGCATCCTGTGCAAAACTGCTTCCACAATAATGACGGCTCCATCCACGATCAGGCCGAAATCAATAGCCCCCAAACTCATTAAATTTCCACTTACTCCAAAAAGATTCATCAAAATGATGGCAAACAGCATTGAAAGAGGGATTACAGAGGCCACAATGAATCCGGCCCTGATATTTCCCAGAAACAATACCAGTACAAAAACCACAATCAATGCACCCTCCAGCAAATTTGTCTCAACAGTAGAGATGGCATTATTTACCATTTTGGTGCGATCCAGAAATGGCTCTATGGTAACACCTTCGGGCAAGGTACTTTTAATGTGTTCAATTTGGTTTTTCACCTTTTGGGTGACATCGGAAGAATTGGCTCCTTTGAGCATCATTACAATGCCGCCGGCTACTTCATATTCTCCGTTAAATACCATCGCGCCGAATCTTTTGGCTTTGCCAATATTAACTTCTGCCACATCCTTAATGAACAATGGCAACCCATCCGGCGATTGTTTGATGACGAGATTTTCAATATCTTCCTTCCCTTTCAGCAGTCCGTCTGTTCTGATGAAAAAGGCATTGGGTCCCTTTTCAATGTAGGAACCGCCTGAATTTTGGTTACCATTTTCCAGTGCCTCAAATACTTCAGCCACAGAAGTGCCCGCTGCATTGAGTTTACTCGGAGAAACCGACACCTCAAATTGTTTCAGTTCACCGCCAAAACTGGAAACATCGGCCACGCCATGTGTTCCCAGCAACTGCCTCCTCACCTGCCAGTCTTGTATGGTTCTCAATTCAGAAAGATTGTATCTGGATTCATAACCTGGCTTAGGTTTTAC
>RGEC01000284.1 GCA_009918425.1 Bacteroidota bacterium | reverse complement strand
GCATAATCTACAATGGCAGTAACCCTGTCAGGGCCGTTGATGGCTTCAAAACGTCCGTTTACCCTGCCGGCTTTGGTAAGCGGAAGCATAATGTCTTCTTCGCCGGCTGTCAGTAAAAACGCGGCTCCGTAAACTGCTGCCAGGTTATAGGCATTAAATGCGCCTACAAGGCTCACCCATGCCTCTTTTCCATCCAGCCTCAGTTGCATACCTTGAAAATCACTTTCCAATATTTTAACGGTAAAATCGGCGCCGCTTTTCATGGCATAGGTGTATCTGGCCGCTTTGGTGTTTTGCAGCATCACCATACCGTTTCGGTCGTCTTTATTGGTGAGCGCCCAGGCGCCTGATGGCAGATCATCAAAGAATTGCTTTTTTGCCTTTATGTAATTGTCAAAAGTTTTGTGGTAATCCAGGTGGTCGTGGGTTAGGTTGGTAAATACGGCACCGGTAAATTCAAGTCCCGCTATACGGCGCTGGTGGATGGCATGAGAGCTGCATTCCATAAAGCAGTATTCGCAGCCTGCTTCCACCATTTTAGCCAGCAATTGGTTTAATCCTGCTGCATCGGGGGTTGTGTGGGTGCTTGGTATGGTTTCGCTGCCAATACGATTTTCAACTGTTGATACCAGTCCACAGCGATGCCCCATGGCGGTAAACAACTCAAACAGGATGGTACTTACGGTGGTTTTTCCATTGGTGCCGGTCGTGCCCACCAGCTTCAGGGTTTTTGTGGGTTCACCGTAGAACAGATGACATGCAATTCCCATGGATTCGGGCACATCCTCCACCTGCAGGTAGGTAATGCCATCCTGCGGATTTTCAATTCTGTTTGCTATAATGGCTATGGCTCCGTTTTCTATGGCTTTTCCAATGAAATCATGTCCATCTGCATGGGTTCCGGGCATGGCTGCATACAAAAAGCCTTTCTCTGCCTTGCGGCTGTCAATACAAACGCCTTTGATGTCTATATCGCCTTTTCCGATAATGTTTACCGGTTTCAGCCTATTGATGATATCTTGCAGATTAACTATCAAAACGGTTCCAGTTTTAGGTGAATTTGTGTGACTTTAGAGAGAGCTGTTCCTGGAGGCACATTCTGCGATACAATGCGGCCGTATCCTTCGCTGCTCACGCTTATTTTATGATGTTCCAGCCAAACAAGGGCATCGCGCAGTCCCATGCCTTTAAACTCAGGCAATTGACCCTCGCGGATCTTGGAAGACTTAAGCAATACGGAAAATCCCTTTTTTTCACCGGTTACCCATTCGCTTTGTTTGCCACTGTCCAGTGAAGAGCTAATGTTTAAAATATTCAGTACCTGACGGGTTTTTACACAGTTTCCTTTTAGGATGGATGGCATCTGAGGATCGCCGCTTGTTGCAGCTACCGGCTGTATTTTCAGTGAACTGCTGTAGATTTTATCGGCTATTTCTTTGAATACAGGGCCGGCTACTTTTGCACCATAGTAATTGACTTTTGGCTCGTTTATTACCACGATGATGCTGTATTGAGGATTTTGGGCAGGGAAATAACCTGCGAAAGATGATTTATAACTTCCTTCCTCATAGGCTTTGCCTTTGGCAATCTTTGCTGTGCCTGTTTTGCCGGCTACCTTGTAATTATCATTTTTTAAGTTTGTGGCCGTTCCATGGTCTACCACACCTTCCATCATGCTTTTTAATGTGGCGAGGGTTTTGTCGCTGCATATTTTTTCATTGACAACTTCGGGACCGATGTTTTTAATAAGTTTTCCTTCATGGCGAACTTCGCTCACCATATATGGCCTCATCATCTTGCCGTTATTGGCTACCGCGTTGTAAAGCATAAGCATCTGCAATGGAGAAATTTTGGTTTCATATCCGATACTCATCCATGGCAAGGTTGTGTTATACCATTCTTTGGATTTTTTGGTTTTAATGAGTGGATGATTGGGCGTTTGTATGTCGAATTCGGGTTTGAAATTCAAACCCAGCCTTAGGGCATGGTTGACAAACTTTTCCGGCTGTTTGCCGTAGTGTTTCAACACCAGTTTGCTGATGCCTACGTTGCTGGATTTTTCGAAGCTTTCCTGCAGGGTGAGTATGTTTTTATTGGGCTTGGTGGCATCTTTCATGGTTTCACCAAACATTTT
>RGEC01000283.1 GCA_009918425.1 Bacteroidota bacterium | reverse complement strand
TACATGCTGATTTCGTCGGCGATTACTTTTTTCTCTTTGATAAGTTCTGCCTGTGGTATGTTGCTATTGAATGTAACGTCGCAAAGAATATCTACAGCTCTCACGTAGTGTCTTGCCTGCACTGTTGCATAGATGGCGGTAATTTCTTTGGTAGTAAACGCATTCATTTCGCCACCCACTACCTCCAAAAAATTCAGCACATGAATGGTTTTTCGACGGTTCGTACCCTTAAAAAGCATGTGTTCCAGACAATGGGCCAGACCGGGATGCTGATGATCATTCCGGCTACCGGCACCAATCACAAACCCGCAATGCACCAAACGGGTACCGGCCACTCTTTTGTGGGCCATCCGCATACCGGAGGGTAAGGTAAACAAGGCATAATCGGTTTGCTTCATATTGCAAAGGTAGGGCTATAAAACAGTCATGCCGGGCAAAGCCGGCATGACCATTGAAAAACAGAAAACAAACTATTTTACCATCAGCTTATCGCTGAATACTCCATTGGTAGTTTGCACAGTGACGCTGTACATACCGGCGGGCAGATTTACATTCAGCTGTCCACGGTTACTACCGGGATTGATCTGAATTACTTTCTTTCCTTCGATGGTGAAAACCTCAATTTGCTGTATTGATTCAGCTGACTTAAAGTAAACCATACCGGCTGCGGGATTGGGGAACATGCGGATATTACCCAGGCTTAAATTACGGGTCGCAGAAGCTTCATTATCTTTTATCACCAGCGTCAGCACGGAATCTTTTCCGGCTTCTCCGGGGCCGTTAATGTTGCGAATACCCAGTTTAAGGGTTTGCTGTCCGTCTGATTCATTATCATCGCTTATGTTCGCCTTTCCTGAGAAATAGCTATTGTTTTTAAGCACGTTGAGGGTGCGGCCACTGAAATCAAAATCGCGTGGTGACACGGCAGTTCCACCAATGGCAACCACATCAAAGGTGAAGTTCTCCTCCGTGGGCAACACTTCCAGCTCAAATCGGAAGCTATCGGCCAGCTCGGTGATGGTATCGTTGGTTTTGATAAAGTTGATTTTGGGTAGGGTTGCTTTTTCAAAATCTGTTACACTTCTGGGCGTCAGTGTATAGCGTGAAGTATATGGACTAGTGTTGTCAAACTGCTGACAAATACCCGTAATGTTAAGGTAACCTGATGGCGCGGTGGTTCCGTCCAGTTCTGTTTCAGCATCAATGTTGAGCGTATCTATGGTTCCATCGGTGTTTTGATAACGTACGTATTTAAACTGATTATTATTGAGCGCAGCGGCAGGCCATTCTGAAGGATCTACAAGTTTTACCCGACGAACCTGCACTAGCTTACTCTCATTTACTTCTGTCATGTCGTTTACCACAGTTACTGCGGGCAGTTTTCTGTTTCCGGCTATCAGGATGATGGTATCCAAAAAGTCCATTTGAACGGTGCCCCAAAACTGCCTCACTGTACCCTGAATCATTAACGAATCTCCTACTTTGGGTGTGTAACCAAAATTCCGGGTTGAGGCAAACACAGCAATACCTCCTGTATTGTCATTGATAGCAAAGTTAAGACCCGGCGTAGCTCTCAAATTGCTGCTCAGAACGGTTCCGGTCACACGACACTTCACATTCAAAGAGTCGGCTGTAAGGGCAGGGCTGCTTTGCTTATTTACCTTGGCAATTGGATAGAGAGGTAAATCATCGCTGCTAATGGTTATCACAAATGTGTCCGGAGACAGAACGCGGGTATTTGATAAATTCTCAATCACAAAATAAATCTTCTCCTGTGTCTCAAAATCATTGTCATTGATGATAGGAATCCGAAATTCAATGGTGTCAGGAGTGAATTCATCTATGGTCGTAATTTTGGCTGAACCGAAAGTATAGTCACTGCCATCAGTAGCTGTAGACACCGCAGACAAATCGCGGAGTGTGAAATCTGAGGTAGCGTCTGAACGGGAGGCAACTACTACCTTTACAATGGCCTCAGGATCTTTTTCCAGAACGGACTGGGCCGTTGCGGCAAACCGGATTTGAGCGGGTCCATCATTGTCTGTCATCACCAATGTAAACAGAGAGTCTGCCAATGAGGCAACACCGGAAATCTGACGCACACAAAGTACAATCGTATCATTAGGGTCTGTTTTGAAATCGTCGGTAATTTTGGCAAAAA
>RGEC01000282.1 GCA_009918425.1 Bacteroidota bacterium | reverse complement strand
GAATACAATATATATTTGAAAAACCGCTTTGGAACATACAAAAAACAAAGCCGGACAGAGCAAAACAGAGGGAAACAAAGGGTCTTGTCCCGCACTGTTAAGTTCTTAGAAATCAGGATAGCGGGAAAAAACACTTCAGTTTGTCCCTGTTCCGGCCTAGGTTGTCCGGAGTTTGTTTCGGAACAAAGCGCAGGGTTAGCGGATGACACGAATGCTGAATTGGGGTTTGACCGGAACCCTTCTTCTGGTGGGGGGTCTCATCCTGACCTATGTCTTCATCCGTCAAAGTGACCCCGCAGGCTATGAACCTGTTGCGATCCGGCAGGGCGAGATCCGGATTGTCGACTGCGGCAATCCGCAAAAGATCATCCGCGACTGGCAACCGGTGACGCTGCCTTATTGGGAAGAGTTCAGCGAGAGCATTTTGAAATGCTACCAGTTCAAAACCATTTTACGTGCCGAGCCCGTCAAAGCGGAGACGGCGCCGAGCAAATTGCTGATCTACAATATCGGCAGTCTCAGTCATATCTCGCTCAACGGAATCTTGCTTGACGAGATGCGTCATTCCAATCCGGCCGTTTACATCACCGCCCATACGCCGCATGAAATTTTTCTGCGTGGTGGTTTATGGAAAAGCGAAAACGAAATTCATTACGAGGCCGTCACCAAAAAACCTTTTGTGCATATAGGTGTGGCCTTTGTCGGCACCGATCCTGTTATGACGCATCTTTACCGATCCGTTCAATTTCTTGCGGTGACGGTTCTGGACGGGGTGAAGGTTTTATGCCTGATGCTGGGCTTTATGTTTTTGTCCTTCCGCGTGCTGTTTCCGCAAGAGCGGCTGATCGGTTTGACCGGCGGCACCATGTTGTTCATGGGCCTGTGTTATTCGCTTGTTAATCTCGTCGAATATCCGGCCTCGTGGCATTATGGCATTTTGAGTGCGCAATATATTACGGCCTGTCTGGTTTGCTTTTTTTATATCGACTTTATTTTTGAAATTGGCGAATTACGGATCAGCAAAATGCATCAATTTTTGCGCGCGGTGACCGTATGTGTTGGTCCGATTTTATTGCTGTTATGGCCGCATGAAAAAATTGTCGTTTTCCTCAATCTCTATCTGATGGGCTTTCTGGTCCTGTATTTTGTCTTTATGTATTTTTACAGTGCCCGCTTCGGAACGGTTTTGAAAAAAGCGGACGGACGGCTGTTTATGATCCAGACGCAATTTATTTTCATTGCCGCTTTGCATGACTATTGCACGATCAACGGCTTATTGGGCGATATTCGGAAAGCCTTTCCGTCACCTGCTGTGCCGGATCTGTTGTTTGAAAATTATTTTATCACGCTTTACGGACTGATGCCGGTTATTTTTATCATGTTGGAAATAGTCATCAATCACTATCGCGCCAATCGTGACTATATGCAAAACGAGGCTGTGCGTGTGGCCTCCGCGCTCAGGCAAAGCGAGATCCGATTGCGTGAAGTGGTCAAAAAACAGCATGAAATTCGTAATATCAAACTGATCCAGCAAGAGCGGGAACGCTTGTTGATGGAAATTCATGATGGCGTTGGCTCGCAATTGATTTCGGGCATGTTGCTGGCACAAAAGCAAGGACTGCAAAAGCAAACCGTGCTGGATATGATCCAAGGCTGCATCGATGATGTGCGGGTGATCATCGATTGTATTTCCATGGCCGAGCGGGCCAATGCACTGGAGATTTTTGATAAATTGACCGACCGCTTGCGTCCGCGACTGGCAGGTATTGGGATTACTTTACACTATCATGCCCAAGCCCGATTGGCTGAACAAGGAGATATTTCCGACGTGCAATGTTTGCATGCAAGCCGCATCATTCAGGAATGTATTACCAACGCGATCAAACATGCGACATGCCAACGGATTGATGTATTCATTCGCCAATATCGTGACCATCTGCTGATTTTTGTTTGGGATGACGGAGGCGGTGTTGAGGATATGGATTTACAAAATCTCGGTCGCGGCCTCAAAAATATGCGCAAGCGTTCGCGCCTGCTCGGAGGGCGTATCAAGTTTCAGAATTATCGGGGTGGATTTTCAGTGATGTTGCGCTTTCGCAACCGGCTCACGGAAGGGGAGATTGCAACCATTCAGGCTGCATGAGGCCTGTTTTTTTGGAAGGCCTGTTTTTTTGGAAGGCCTGTTTTTT
>RGEC01000281.1 GCA_009918425.1 Bacteroidota bacterium | reverse complement strand
CCCACGGCCGGGGCGCCGCCCGCTGGACAGGGCGATGTGAACTTACAGGCCTTCCTTTCGATCTAACCTGCGTGGAAAAGGGTGGTAAGCTGGTGATACCGGCGTTCAGCGTAGGTCGTACACAGGCCATTATTTTCACGCTGAATCAGTTGTTTCGCAGCGGCAGGCTACCGCATGTAAAGATTTTTACCGATAGTCCCCTGGCCATCCGCAGCACTTCTGTGTATCAGCACAATGTAGACCACCTGAATGAAGAGGCTGCCGCGTTTCAGAAACAATACGGTTCGCTGTTTGATTTTCCTTTGCTGCATGTGGTGGAAGACGAAAGAGAAAGTGATTTGCTGAGCGTGATACCGGAGCCCTGTGTGATTATTTCCGCGGCTGGGATGGTAGAAGGCGGACGCATACAAATGCACGTAAGGAACAATGTGGGCGATGCCCGCAACACCATACTAATAGCCGGTTTTTGTGCAGAAGGCACGCTGGGACATCGCCTGCTGCAGGGACAGAATTTTGTGGAGATTAACTACAAGCAAAGGCCTGTTCACGCAGATATAAGAAGGACAGACGCGTTCAGCGCACACCCGGACCATGCGGGATTGCTGAAGTACTTGAAAGCCAGCGCCGGTAAAAATACCAAAGGCATTTTTCTGGTACACGGCGATGCCCGCCAGATGGAGCAGTTGGCCGCTGATATAGATTTCAGCCGTGCGGTTATCCCGCAAAAAGGGCAGACCATCGACTTATAGATAGAGCAGTGATTGGCGGGGACGCCAACCACGTGTAGGTTGCACCAAGGTTTGCTTAGCTCCAAAGGAGCGGCATTATTATAAAAAATGCCATAATGGATACAACGAACTCCGAAGGAGTTAAATAACGGATTAATAATAGAGTTTCTATGCCGCACCTACGGCGCTGTGGGGTTGTTATGTGGCGGTATTATTAATATTACGCCCCTATGGGGCTTGATGTATTCGATTGACGGCCATGTCAAGCAGTATGAAATAGTTAATACTTTTATTTTGAATATTTCGAATATTTCGTTTAATTTGCATGTAAAGCCAAAAAAAAGATCATGAAAGTATTAGAGCCAATTAGAAAACCTTCAAAGCGTGATCAAAAGATTGCAAGTGAATCTTATGATGCTTTAGCCACAGTGATAGAGCAATTGCATTCTGACCAGCCGGAAATAGAAATTGAAGAGACCAGTGAAAAAATTAAAATTCCTTTAAGTGCCTTAAAACTGCTTGGAGAAATTCTTAAAGCCATGGGCCAAGGTAAATTAATTTCCATTGTACCTATTGCTGCTGAGGTTACCACCCAGGCTGCAGCTGAAATGCTTGGCTGCTCAAGACCTTATCTGGTGAAACTGCTTGAAGAAGGAAAGATTCCATTCACCAAAGTAGGAAAGCATCGCAGAATCCAATTTGATGATATAGTGAGATACCGAATGCAGATGAAGGAACAACAGAAGCAAAAAATTATTGACATAATGAACTTAGACGAAGAAACAGGCCTTTATGATTCATAGTGTTAGATTTATTGCTGTATTAGATACAAATGTTGTTTATCCTGTAATTATTAGGGATGTTTTATTTTGGTTTGCATATTATGATCTCTATACGCCCAAATGGGGGGAGCATATTTTTGATGAATGGAAAAGAGTAATGCTTGAAAAGGGTGTTTCGAATGAAGAAGCAGATAAAAGATTAGCCGCAGCCAATTCCGCCTTCCCGGATGCTTTGGTTACGAATTATAAAGGATTAATTGATAATTTGGTTTTGCCGGATCAAGATGATCGACACGTCATGGCTGCCGCAATAAAAACCAATGCTAACCTTATTGTGACCAACAATATCAAAGATTTTCCGCAAGAATACTTGCAATCATTTGGTTTGAATGTGAAGACAGCAGATGATTTTCTGACAGATATTATAGATCTCAATCAGGAGCATGCTTTGGCAGCCTTTAAAGAAATGGTTTTAAATAAAAAAAATCCCAAACAGGACGAATTTGATGTGCTCAATTTGATGAGAAATGCAGGGCTTAAAGACACTGCAAATTACCTGCATGCCCTTTTGTAACCGCACATAAAACATAACTGGGGTAGTAAAAATCGGTTTTTGGCACCGGTAATGTATATACCGCACCTACGGCGCTGTGGGGTTGTTATGTGGCGGTATTATTAATATTACGCCCCTA
>RGEC01000029.1 GCA_009918425.1 Bacteroidota bacterium | reverse complement strand
GTTTTTGGGTTTTATATAGAATATTTATTACTGTTTCTTCACCGTTAGCCGTTTGGGTATTTATATCACTGCCAACCATACTGAATCCGCCACGAAGCGACGCATTGGGACCCACAATACCAAAAATCTGAAGACTGTTGGCAAAACTTGAAAAGCGTGGCCAGGGCGATTTTTTAACCGCAACAGAATCAGGAGAATAACTTATTTTATCCTGAAAACGGCCTTTTACGCCTTCTCTGAAATATCCTTCATATTGAAGGGTTGCCGAATCTATTTTATAATCGGACTCTTCGAGGTTTATGGCAAATTTGTTCCATGATACCGTCACATTGTCTTCGGGCAACACCCTTTCAAAGGTCGCCTCACCTGATAATCCTTGCCACATCTTCTTGCCGGGTATGAAAATGCCTGCTGTATTATAGATGCGCATTTTATCAACAGGTCCGTAACATGTTAAAGTTGTTGACGGGAATTTAACAACTATCTCGCCTTTATCATAAATCAGATCAAAATCGCAGGAATCTATGGCCCAACGTTTATTATTGTCAGCTAACAGGGTTCCATTTTTGAATAGGCCGGTGGTCATTTTCAAAAAATCCACATAGCCGGTGCTTGCGGTTCCTATGAGTTTACGGGTAGCCTGCTGCCACTGAAGCAGTACCTTCTCAGGCATTTTTTTCTCGAGGTAGATTGTAATTGACTGTAGCAGATAATCAAAATGAGGCTGAACAGGCATACCTTCTGAAACCATATCGCTGCATATAGCCATGATATTCTTTTGCTGTACCGGGCTAAATTTTCCCATTTCCCAGCTTTCCCGAAAAATCGCAAACCGTTGATTCAGTTCCTTGCTGGATGCAGATTGAATATGGGCTTCAAACTCCTTGATAAACACTGCCGGTTCAGGACTAAAACTCCAAATCTGGGCCCCGGCAATATGAACGGTTAAAAAGAAAAGGAGTAAAAAGGCACGCATTTGCAATATGTAACGAAAAATCCTGCTCATTGGTTATACAAAGAACAGGAAAAACCGTGCCGAAAATTCAATTATGATTGGGCGAATTATCCCACAGCCTTTATTATGTCTGCAAAATCACGCGCTTTCAGTGCTGCACCGCCAATGAGCCCACCATCTATATCTGTCTGAGACATAAGTCCAGCAGCGTTATCAGGCTTCATGCTTCCACCATATAAAATGGAAGTATCCTCAGCAATTTCCTCGGTGTAATGCATTCCTACAACTTTTCGAATGTAATTGTGCATTTCCTAAGCCTGCTCAGGAGTAGCCGTTAAACCAGTACCAATCGCCCAAACAGGTTCATAGGCTATTACCACGTTAGAGAATTCTTTTCTATCGAGTGCAAAAAGACCTTCCTGCAGCTGCGTTTCCACCACTTTAAAGAATATCTTCTCTTCTCTTTCCTTAAGAGTTTCACCAACACAGAAGATTACTTTCAAACCATGCCTGATGGCTGCTTTGGTTTTTTTGAAGAGTAACTCATTTGTCTCACCAAAAAACAAACGTCTTTCACTATGACCTAAAATCACATACTGCGCACCTGTACTTTTCACCATTAAAGGGCTAATTTCTCCGGTGTAGGCGCCGCTATCTTCAAAATGACAATTTTGCGCACCCAGTGCAATACCTGTGCCTTCCAGCAACCTCGAGGCTGAAGCCAGCGATATAAATGGAGGACAAAGGATTACCTGTGATTTTCCATTGTGTTCGTCCCGAATTATTCCGCGAATTTCCGTTACCAACGCTTGCCCTTCCTCAAGGGTCTTGTTCATTTTCCAGTTTCCTGCAATTATTTTGGTTCTCATTGCGGCTGCAAAGTTCATCAATTAACACGAAAAACTGAAATCAGCTCAGGGAAAATTTCAGCTGAATTATATCAAACCCGGTTATTTGGAAATTCATTCATTTTTTCAGTTATTCGTGAATAATGAAAGTTAAACAACGCTTCGTCCTGCTATTTACATTACTACTTTTAATAATTAATGTTTCAGCAGCTCAATTTGCCATTAAAAGTCCGGTTATAAATGATGCCGATCATCCTATTACCGACACTATATACATGTCTGCGTCAGGCGATGACAATCAAACAGGATCTTTAAAAAATCCCGTAAAATCATTTGCCAAAGCCCTCTCTTTGCTGCCATTCGGAACAACAGGTGTGCGCAACGGTCACGCATATGGTTTGATAATACTTTTACCGGGCACTTACATAGCACCGGTTGGATTTTCGCAATATCTGGGTGACTGGAAGAAAGGAGATGTGTATAAAAATGTGAGTGTAGAAGGCATTGGTGATGTTGTCATACGCGGACCTGCTGACAGTGCCGCCTCTAATCACCTACTTTATTTACGCGGTGATCACATTTATGTTAAGAATATAACCCTCAGAAAAGGTAAACTATTGGGGCTGCTAATGGCGGGTGAAGCAGAAAGACATTGCCACGACATTAAAATTGAAAACGTTCGCACAGACAGTGTTGGCAGTTTTGGTATACTTATAAAAAATGGCGAAAATATCGACATAGGGAATTGTGAAGTAATGCGGTCGGCCCAATACGGTAATGAGAAACTGACTTCACCCTGTCAGTGGCCATCAGGACTAAAACTGCTCGGCTGCAGTAATTTCCGGGTTCACCACTGCAAGGTTGGTCAAAGCCGCGGGGAAGGTTTAAACTACCAAAATTCAATCAACGGGGAAGCTTACAGCAACAGCCTATTTGACAATTCTGTTAATTATTATAATGAAAACAGCAAGAATATCATTTTCAGAAATAACCATGTCTACAATACCAACATCGGTAAAAATCTCTATTGGAAGACTTGTCCGGCAGATACCGGTACCAAAAGAACACCTCCGGGAATACTGTTGGCAAATGAAGGTTCCTGCCACAATAGTATATTAGGTGGAACATTTGAAAATTGCAGTATTAAATGTATCGTATCCGGCAATTTTACCGAATTCATTAAAACGATTGACAGTATCTTTATTTTTAACAATGTATTTCAAAATGTTGGTGCAGCCATGGATTTATGGGAAGGCAGCACACAAATAATTGGCGTAAACTGCATTAAAAATGTATTTTTTTATAACAATACGTCTATTGGTTTTGTAGGAACTACCAGTTCCCAGCAGTCCGTAATCAACACCCAGTTTCCATACTACAACCCAGTATTGAATACGTACAGCAGTCTTTCCAATATTCAGATATACAACAACATATTTTGTATTGACAAGCAAAACTATCCCAATCTCAGGGGCTATTTATCCTTATTTGCACCGCTTCACCCTTCTGCTAATGTGATTGATTTAAAAGGGAATCTCTGGAATTATGCATTCAGCAATAAAGTGGCTGCAGATACAGTAAATACAGGATTGCCGGGAACTATTAATCTGGTTATGAATGGCAATTTCAACGAACTGGTGCCGGGTCCGCCCAACATGAATTTCAAACTGATAGGCAAGCCATATTCTAATACCCCACAAGCAGATTATTATGGCAAAGCCAGAAAGTCACAGACCAATGTAGGAGCATTTGAATTTGATCCGTCACTTGAAATAAAGAAAAGTTTACTATTTGCACGAGGTTAAAGGCAACAAGGCAGGCGCTGTTCTTCAGGTAATTAAACCTTGAATGTTCATCAGATTTTGTTTCCC
Source organism: Bacteroidota bacterium (assembly GCA_009918425.1). GTDB lineage: Bacteria > Bacteroidota > Bacteroidia > NS11-12g > UBA955 > RGEC01. The sequence continues at coordinate 11,006 of RGEC01000029.1, read as the reverse complement.
AAAGCTTCCTCTACCCACTTCAAAGCCTGTGAAAATTGTTCCTCTCTGCTCAAATCCGAATTATCCAGCAATCTGTAATCAGATGTCATAGTCAGTGGGCTATCGCTTCGGCTGCTGTCGATATGGTCTCGCTGTTTTAGGTTGGCCAAAACTTCTTCATAAGTAGTTTTTATGCCATTTTCAGTAAGTTCATTAAACCTTCTCAGCGCACGAACCTCGGGATTGGCAGTCATGAAAATTTTGAGTTCAGCATCCGGAAAAACAACGGTTCCTATATCCCTGCCATCCATCACCACACCCTTGTCAGCACCCATTTTTTGTTGCAACATAACCAGGAAGCGTCTCACGGAAGGAATTCTGGCTATCTGACTCACAGAATTTGCAATACGGAGCGTTCTGATTTCCTTTTCTACATTCTCCCCATTCAAACACACATCACTGCGTCCTGTGGCATTATTAACGACAAAATCAATGCTAATCTGCGGCAAAACGGAATGGACGGCATCATCGTTCTCCGGGTCAACATCCATTCTGAGAACATACAAGGTAACGGCCCTGTACATGGCACCACTGTCAATAAATTTATAACCCAGCGCGGAGGCAAGCTGTTTGGCAAGCGTACCTTTTCCGCAGCTGCTGTGGCCGTCTATAGCAATGTTAATGCGTTTCAAGGTTTTTGCTTTTTAACCATAAAATCACCCGGTGAGGCACTGAATGTAAATAAATTGGCATTAAAACCGGGGAAATAGGCCATGCTGGCATAGGTTATCTGTATTCTGCTGATGCGAAACTGCAGACCCCAGCTGTAACCGGCCACACCCGGCCGTATATCAGGGGCCATTTCTTTTCTGCGCTGATGATTATATCCGAACAGTATACCAAAGTTTTTTCCCAGCAGAAGTTCTGTGCCAAATGTAAAGTGCCTAAATATCTTATCGCCTAAAGGAGCCGCTTTAGCAACAGCCGGTTGGCCACTAAGATCTATTGCATTACTTCGCAGAAACTGAGTATATGTCAAATCAGGTTTTTGCAGATTGTGTGCTACAATATTGAATCTGAAAGGCATGTAACGAGGCTTAAAGTTAACTCCCAGTTCTGCAGACAATGGCAGTGGTTCGCGCATACCCGGAGTGTAAGCCAATAACTGAATACCGGCATTTCTTACAACGGCAGAGGCCGTTAAGAGGCTGTCTTTGCTTTTGAAGACCAATCCTGCGTCCAGCGCAGCACCCGTTGAGATATAAGGTCCGAGTATACTGTATACAAATTTAATATTGCTACCTGCGTAAAGTCGTGGTTTTATTTGTTTGGCATAACCTAATGTTACGGATGTTTCATTAGCCGGAATTTTACCTTCAGGATTACCACCCTCATCGTAGGCATCCATTAAGCCGTAGTCAATAAAAGAAATTTGCATGCCACCTGTACCTTGTTTTAGGTTTTTGGCAAACGTGGCGTTGCCTGTCCAAACGCCTTTAAGATGGGTATTGAAATTGAGAGCACTCCGCAAATTCATTTGTTCATTAAGCAAAGCCGGGTTGCGTGCAAATAACGTAACATCCTTGTCCATGAATGCGTTGCAATATCCTCCCCATGCTGCTTCGCGCGCGCCCACAGGCTGCAGCAGAATTCGGTATATCCCATTTCCTCCCAACTGTGCCAATGCATTGCCATTTAAAACAATAAACAGTATAGTGGCGGTAAAAAATCGCATGTTGTACCGCAAAGGTATCAAAGGTTAGGTGGAAAATACCATGCCTGTTGTGAACAATATATAATTTTACGCTTGTCTGTTTTAGCCGAAATTTGCAGATCTAATGCAGGTTTACCACAGCCTCGATGAAATACCACACTTTAAAGGTCTTGTACTCACACAGGGCACCTTCGATGGGGTGCACCTGGGTCATGTAAAAGTGCTCGAAAATGTTGTAAATGAGGCACAAAACACCGGAATGGATAGCATGTTGCTTACTTTTTTCCCTCATCCCCGACTGGTGCTTTACCCTGATGACAATGACCTGCGCATGCTCTGCAGTATGGATGAAAAAATCCGTCAGGTAGAAGCTTGCGGAATTAACCACATGCTAATATTACCATTCACTTCGGAGGTAGCCGCATTAAGCCCGATGGATTTTGTAAGAAGTGTACTGGTTGACAGATTAAAAATCACCACCATGATAGTTGGATACGATCACCGTTTTGGGAAAAACCGTGAAGGCAGTTTTTCTGATTTGTTGCAATATGGTGAAATTTTCAATTTTAAGGTTAAAGAAATTCCGGCCGGTGAAATTGACCATATTGCTGTATCCAGCACCCGTATCCGAAAAGCACTTTTGTCCGGAGATCTATTACAGGCCAATCAGCTTTTGGGACGTCCGTACACCTTATCAGGAAAAGTAATTCACGGACGGAAACTGGGTCGAACACTGGGTTTCCCCACAGCCAACATAGCTGTTGAAGACGCTTACAAACTTATACCTGCAACCGGAGTTTATGCGGTAAGAGCGCATTTGCCTTCCGGCATATTTGATGGAGCCATGAACATTGGCTTTAACCCTACTATCCCCGGTAAAGGTTTTAGTATTGAAGCGCATTTGTTTGGTTTTTCCTCCGATATTTACGAAATTGCAATCCGTATTGAGATGATTGCTCATCTCAGACCGGAACACACCTTTGATAATCTTGAAGAACTCAAAATACAGATTGCCCGGGACTGTGAAGATGCTAAAAAGGCACTCACTGCTTCTTAAAATATGCCTGATTTTTGGGATATTATTTTTAAGCAATCATCTTCATGCGCTTCCTTCCGGAATTTTAAACAACCATGACTCCGACAGGCTGGATACTTCTTCTCATTTAAGTACGCTTGCTTTTATTCCCAAATTCTCACCTATTTTAGACCTATATGCATATTGGGACACTGCAAACGTTGACCCATACCGTTTTAACTTCGACACAATTTCCGGCTCATTAAAATTACAGGTTTTAGATGCCGATTGCGGTTTTGCACTGCCTTATCTGGGCATTATGACTTCGCCTTTCGGGGCACGCTGGGGACGGATGCACACCGGTGTGGACATCAGCCTCACCACTGGAGACACCATTGTAAGCACGTTTGACGGTGTGGTGAGAATGAGTCGCTGGTACTATGGTTATGGAAATTGTGTGGTTGTAAGACATCACAATGGGCTTGAAACGCTATATGGACATCTGAGTAGTAGACTCGTGAATCCCGGTGATCTGGTAAACGCAGGTCAAACCCTTGGATTGGGTGGCAGCACAGGGCATAGCACAGGCCCTCATCTGCATTTTGAAACTCGTATTTTGGGTAAAGCCTTTAACCCCCAAATGCTTATTGATTTCAAAAATGACAGCTTACTTCAAGACACCCTGGTTTTCACATCCAAGAGCTTTGCCACTACTGCCATGCCGGTTTATCGCTCATACTACCGCCGAGGCTACAGAGGTTATTACAGAAAATCTTCATATAGAAGAGGTTCAGGCTATCGGAGAAGAAGATAGATTACAGGTTAACCTGTTGCAACCCTGTGTTTACTTCAATTTGTATTCCTTTTACTCCGGCGCCTTCAGCTGCCAGCACATCGCGCTCTCGGTCGCCAATCATCACGCAGTTCTCCGGTTTCAGATTAAATCGATGTAGTGCCTTTTCAACCATTAAACTGCCCGGTTTGCGACAAAGACATTTTCCTGAAATTTCAGGATGATGAACACAATAATAAAATGCATCAATTGCAAAACCCTGCAGATTGCATAAACCCTGCAAATACATATGCATAGCAATTACAGCATTTTCATCATACAAATCTTTATCCAGCCCGCCCTGATTGGTAATAACAACAAGTCCATAACCGGTATCAAACCATTTTTTTAAAGTTTCTATGGTTCCGGGCAGCACATTGAACTCAGCAAGCGAAGTAGTATAGTCTCCGGGATCGTGATTAATCACTCCGTCTCTATCGAGAAAAATGGCCTTTTCAAAGTGTCTGAATGAAGTATGCTGCATTTGGTTGCAAAATAACGTAATTTCGCAGCAATCGTGTCAGATCGCATTGTCATCATACCCACATACAACGAAATCGAGAATATCGAGGCCATGGTGCACAGGGTAATGGGGCTTGAACCCACCTTTCATCTGCTGGTAGTGGACGACAATTCTCCTGACGGCACCTCAGACCAGGTAGAAACGCTGCAAACAGAATACAGCGACCGGTTGCATCTGCTCAAGCGCAAAGGCAAGGCAGGGCTGGGCACGGCTTACATAGCCGGTTTTAAATGGTGTCTTGAAAAAGATTATCAATACATCTGCGAAATGGATTGCGACTTCAGCCACAACCCGGATGATTTGAATAGACTGGTTACTGCCTGTGCCGAAGGCGCAGACATGGCCGTGGGAAGCCGTTATGCAGGCGGAGTGGTAAATGTAGTGAACTGGCCCATGGGCAGGGTTTTGATGAGCTATTATGCCAGTAAATATGTGCGCATTGTAACCGGATTGCGGGTAGCAGACTCAACAGCAGGTTTTGTTTGTTATTCCAGAAAAGTGCTTGAGCAAATCGGACTTGACCGCATCAAATTCAAAGGCTATGCATTTCAGATAGAAATGAAATTCAGGACCTGGAAAAAAGGATTTAACATTCAGGAAGTTCCCATTATTTTCACAGACCGGACCCTGGGTGTGAGCAAAATGAGCACCAAAATATTCAGGGAAGCCCTCTTTGGCGTAATGGAACTGCGTTTGAAGAGCCTGTTTGGTAGGCTGTGAGACTTAACAAATCTATTTACAACCAAATTTCACCCACATTGCCATAAAAGGCATTTATTTGCCTAACTTTGCGCAACATTCGCTGAATGGACGGAGACAGTAGTCGATATAACCATGCTGAGGGTTTATTACAGAAGGCAGAACCGTGTGCACAAAGTGCAGGCTCTTTCCCAACTGGAAAGTCAGGAAGATATTATCTGGATTGACCTTCAGAACCCCACTGAGATTGAAAGTTCATCTCGCTATTTCGAAACTGACGACGAAATCATCGCCAACAGCAATTTTCTGAAGTTTGACAACAGCGGTGATGCATTCATATCGCATGCCGTATCTTTTATTCTGCAGGATGATGTTTTGTTTACCTACCGTGATGCGGATCTGGGAACTTTTTCAGATTGCGTCAAAAAAATAAAAGCGTCGGGAAGACTGTTTCACAGCGGCAAGCAAATTATGACATCGCTTTTGGAAACGGATGTAGACAATGATGCAGATTTACTGGAAAACCTGGGCAGACAGGTGGGTAAACTCAGCCGCGAATTGACCTTCGACAAAGGGCCGGATGAGGATGTGCTGCTGACCATCTCAAGATTACAGGAACTCACCATGGTAATTCGGCAGAATGTAATTGACAAACAGCGTGTGCTTTCTGCCATTCTCAAGAGTCAGGAGTTTGTGGGTGAAGAATACGAGAGGCTGCGCGTGGTGATCAAAGACATCAATTCACTGATTGAGCACACCAAGTTCAATTTTGAAAGACTAGAATATCTGCAGAACACCTTTTTGGGTTTGATTAATATTGAACAGAACAAAATCATTAAGATTTTTACGGTTGCCTCAGTGATCTTTATGCCACCCACATTGATTGCAAGTATTTACGGCATGAATTTTAAATTTACCGAAGAGTTTGACTGGCGTTACGGATTCTGGTTTGCCATAGGTTTGATGGTGTTGTCTTCGATCTCTACTCTGTTTTTCTTCCGCCGCAGGGGCTGGCTGTAAAAACCGATTCACTGTTTGTTTTGTTAGTATAGCATGCTATGGATAAGTATGTGTGCTATGTTGTTTTCCGGCTACACGGAAATCAATTCGGTACGCAATACGTACAAACTGGCTGTGGACCAATCTGCCAAAGCAGATGAGCTGGTAAAAATCACGAGCAATCATGGGAATAATGCTGTCTTAATGGCCTATTATGGTACGGGAAAGGCATTGCAGGCCAAACATGGCTGGAATCCGGCAAGCCGGTTTTCATTGGCCAGAGAAGCTGCCAATATATTAAACAAGGCAGTGGCAGCATCACCACAGAACCTGGAGGTTCGTTTTTTACGGTTTAGTTTTGAGAGCCGTGCCCCCGGTATGCTTGGTTTGACATTGCATACTGCGGATGACAAGGCATGGATAATGTCTCATCTGGACAAAAAACACCCGATTTGGGATGTGATGAAGGCGTTTTTGAAGGACTGTGATTTGCTGAGTGCTGCAGAGAAACGGGGGTTGTGAGGGGAGGGTGTGATTGGTTTAGTGGTTTGGTGCATTGGTGGTTTGTCGTGTGGTTGGCGTCCCCGCCAACCAAAAAAATATAACTCCTTCGGAGTTAACTACAGGATAGGTAAATCAACTAATACACTATTCAACCAATAAACCTAATTTAGGATTACCTAAATTCAGGCATTGACAAACTCTAGACTCTCAACTGTTAACTATTAACTATTGCCGCAATCCCCGGCAGTGTTTTGCCCTCAAAATATTCCAGCAGGGCGCCACCGCCTGTGCTTACGTAGCTCACTTTTTCCTCAAAACCAAATTTATGCACAGCTGCCGCACTGTCGCCACCACCAATTAAACTGAAAGCTCCATTTTGCGTACTTTCGGCTACAGCCTCAGCTACCGTCTTGGTTCCATTGCTAAAAGCATCCATCTCAAATACACCCATAGGGCCGTTCCATAAAATGGTTTTGCTGTTCAGCAGAACGTTTTTAAAATCATTACACGCACTCGCACCAATATCGAGGCCCATCCAGCCATCGGGGATATTGCTGCTGTTGCAGTTTTGGGTATTGGCGTCGGCAGCGAAATTATCGGCAATAACCGAGTCGGACGGCAGATGAATATGAACCCCTTTGCTCTTCGCTTTTTCCAAAATCTCAATACAGGTTTGCAAACGCTCGTCTTCACACAATGATTTTCCTATTTGACCACCCTGTGCCTTAAAGAATGTGTAAGCCATTCCTCCTCCAATGATGATATGATCTGCTACATTCAGCAAATTTTCAACGATTAATATTTTATCGGAAACCTTAGCACCGCCTACAATAGCGGTAAATGGTCTTTGGGGCGCTTTCATTACCTTATCTGCATTTTCCACTTCGCGGGCCATTACATAGCCAAAGGCTTTTTTTCCGCTGAAGAAATCTGCAATAATGGCTGTACTTGCGTGTGCCCGGTGTGCTGTTCCGAAGGCATCATTCACATAGAAAGTTCCCAATGAGGCGAGTTTTTGGGCAAAATCGCGGTCGCCTTTTTCTTCTTCTTTGTAAAAACGAAGGTTTTCAAGCAGGAGCACTTCACCATTTCCCAGACTCGAGGCCAGCTGAGAGGCTTCGGCTCCGATGCAATCGGGGGCAAATTTTACATTTTTACCCAGCAATTGGCCGAGGTGCGGAAGGATATGCCGCAGGCTGAATTTATCTTCAGGTCCGGTTTTGGGCCGGCCCAGGTGGCTCATAAGTATTACAGAACCGCCATCGCCCAGAATTTTATTCAGAGTAGGCAGGGTTGCTTTGATGCGCGAATCGTCGGTAATTTGAAAATCGGCGTTCAGCGGCACATTGAAATCTACGCGGATGAGGACTTTTTCGCCCTTGAAATTGAACTGATCGATGGTTATCATGTTGGTTACATTCAGGCTAATTTTTGTAGTAAGGCAGACATTCCCGTCTCTTTGGCAAGAATATCGCGAAGTTCAGACACTTTTACCCTTCGTTGTTCCATTGTATCGCGGTGGCGGATAGTAACATCTTCGTTTGCCGGACTTTCGTGATCAACGGTAATACAGAAAGGTGTGCCGATGGCATCCATGCGGCGGTAACGCTTGCCAATGCTGTCTTTATCTTCGATATAAAGTTTAAAATCGAAGCGTAGATCGTTGTAAATTTTTTCGGCCATTTCAGGCAACCCATCTTTCTTCACCAGAGGTAAAATAGCGGCTTTTACAGGAGCCAGCGCAGGATGAAGTTTAAGTACGGTGCGAACTTCGCCACCTTCCACCGCCTCTTCCTGATATGCGGCGCATAAGGCGAGCAGGAACATGCGGTCAAGACCGATACTCGTTTCAACCACATAGGGGATATAGCTTTCGTTGGTCTCAGGATCGAAATAGCGCAGTTTTTTACCGCTGAATTCCTCATGTTTACTGAGATCGAAATCGGTGCGGCTGTGAATACCTTCCACCTCTTTGAACCCGAATGGAAAATCAAATTCAATATCCACGGCTGCATTGGCATAGTGGGCCAATTTTACATGGTCGTGATAACGATAACTGTTTTTATCTGTGCCCAATGCCAGGTGCCATTTCAGGCGTTGTTCCTTCCAGTAGGCATACCATTCGAGTTCGGTGCCGGGCTTGCAGAAAAACTGCATTTCCATTTGTTCGAACTCTTTCATGCGCATAATGAACTGACGGGCAACGATTTCATTGCGGAAGGCCTTGCCGGTCTGTGCTATTCCGAAGGGAATTTTGGCGCGACCTGATTTTTGCACATTGAGAAAATTCACAAAAATGCCTTGGGCGGTTTCAGGGCGCAGGTAGAGGCTATCTTCCCCACTTTCCACCGCACTCATCTGGGTGCTGTACATCAGATTAAACTGGCGTACATCGGTCCAGTTTTTAGAACCGCTAACCGGACATACAATTCCCAGCTCTTCAATCAAAGCCTTAATCATAACCAGATTTCCAGTTTCCAGACCTTCCTTCAGGGTATTATCGATGTGCGATATAGTGTTCAGGTATTCAACCACGCGAGGGTTGGTGGAACGGTACATGGTTTCATCGAAGCTTTCTCCAAAACGGGCTCGTGCTTTTTCAACTTCCTTGTCGGCTTTGGCACGCAATTTTTCCTGGTGCTCTTCGAGCAATACATCGGCACGGTAGCGCTTTTTGCTGTCTTTATTGTCGATCATGGGATCGCTGAACCCATCGATGTGTCCGCTGGCTTTCCATGTTTTGGGGTGCATAAAAATGGCCGCATCGATACCCAGAATATTGGTTTGTAGCTGGGTCATGGCTTTCCACCAGTATTGGCGGATATTGTTGCGCAGCTCTACCCCGTTTTGGCCGTAATCGTAAACGGCAGCGAGGCCATCGTAGATTTCGCTGGAGGGAAAAACAAACCCGTATTCTTTGCAGTGGGAAACGACTTTTTTAAACAGATCCTCGTTGTTCATGGAAGGTGCAAAGATAGGAAAAGCACAAGGGCCTTGGAAATGAGAAAAAAGTATTAATATTGCATATTGTTTATTTATTTACGATTTTATTTTATTTTAATTATTTATTTATGATTTTACCTGAAACTTTTTATCACATTTACAACCATGCGAATGGGCATGACAATTTATTTAAAGAGCCGGAGAATTACCGATTTTTCTTGCAGCAGTATGGGAAATATATAGGGCCGGTGGCGGATACCTACGCGTATTGCCTGATGCCCAACCATTTCCATTTTTTAATTCGTACCAAATCGCCGGCAGACCTTCAAGGTCTTTTAGACCTTGAAGGTCTGCCGGATAAAAAGGAGCGCTATTACAGCCAGCAATTTTCTAATTTTTTCAACTCCTACTGCAAAGCTTATAATAAAAAATATAACCGCCGCGGCTCCATGTTTATGAAAAATCTACGGCGCAGAATTATCAGCGACCATACTGACTTTTTCAATGTACTCGTTTACATCCACAGAAACCCGGTAAAGCATGGTTTTACAGACGATATCCAGGCATGGCCCATGAGTTCGTTCCGCTATTATTACGAAAACCCCACTCCTGAATGGCTAAATAATGTTTCCGTTGAATCGGTTATTGGCAGCAAAAACAACTTCTTTCAGCTGCACCACTACCGCCAATAAAAATTTAAAAATTATTCTTCCACATCATACTCTCAATCGGCCTATCAGGCTGCCCGGAGTATTTGGCGTTTTTCTTCTGGTTGTATTTAACCTCGATTTCTCCTTCAACGGGAAAATAAATCAACTGGCCAATCGGCATGCCCCTATATACCTTCACTGGCTGTTTCACACTGATTTCCAGGGTCCAGTTGCCGCAAAAACCTACGTCGCCTTTGCCTGCAGTAGCATGAATATCAATCCCCAAACGACCGGTACTACTCTTTCCCTCCAGAAAAGGAACATGCGCATGGGTTTCGGTATATTCTTCGGTAACACCCAGATAAAAAACATGGGGATATAAAACGAATCCGTCCTCAGGAATTTCGAAATACTCAATTTCGTTGTGCTTCTTGGCATCCAGAATATGGTCTTTGTACGTAGCCAGCCATTTGCCTAAATGAACATCGTAGCTGTTACTGCCCAGACAATGCCTGTCGTATGGCTCTATTTTAATGGTTCCTTTGTCAATTTCTTCCAATATGCGCTTGTCAGACAAAATCATGGAGCGAAAATATACATTGATTACCGAAGGGCAATCGGGGTGGGTGTTTTGTGGACAAATACCCAAAAGCGTTCATTCATGCGTAGCTTTGCAGTATGAAAGCCATCCCGGGCAAATACAACCATTTAAAAATAAACCGCCTCGTAGATTTCGGGGCATTCCTGGATGATGGCGATGGTGGTGAAATACTAATGCCCGGCAAATATCTGCCCCCCAATGCAGCACCTGATGATATGGTAGATGTCTTTGTATATTATGACTCAGACGATCGCATCGTGGCCACCACAGAAAAACCCTTCGTGCAGCTCGGTGAATTCGCTGCACTTACCTGTAAATCCACCACGCACTTTGGCGCGTTTATGGATTGGGGCCTGCTAAAAGACCTATTGGTACCCGTGCGCGAACAAAACGTTCCCATGATGCGTGGTAAGAAATATGTGGTTTATGTCTATTTTGATAAAGTATCGGAACGCCTTGCCGGCACAGCCAAAATCAGCAAATACCTGAATAAAACACCACTGCCTTATCAGGCGGGGGATTCCGTTGAGTTGCTTATCTGGAACAA
>RGEC01000280.1 GCA_009918425.1 Bacteroidota bacterium | reverse complement strand
TGAATATCAGATCTGAGACTCGTTCAGCGGGTTGCTTTATGAAAAATGCTTTGAAACGTTCCTTTTACGACCTGAGTTATGCTGATCTTGAAGAATTCTTGCTTCAGAATAACTTACACCCATCCGCAGCACCTTTGCTGTTCAGATGGCATTATAAAAACAAAGAAATTCAGACGCTGACAACCGATATTGCCAAACAATCGTTGGCTTTTTTTGCTGAGCATTTAGATTTTTCTCTGCCGGAAATCGACGTCGTACGCCAGTCGCAAAAAGATCAGACCGTTAAGTTTTTGTTTAAACTCAAAGACGGTCTGAAAGTCGAAACCGTGTTGATTCCGTTCAACAACAAGTATTCAATTTGTCTGTCATCACAGGTCGGCTGTGCCATGAGTTGTTCGTTTTGTTTTACTGGCAAACAGGGACTGACCCGTCATTTATCCACACACGAAATTGTCGGGCAGTTTATTCAAGCCTGGCGTTGGCTGGCAGAAAACCGGCCTGGCGAAGAACGCATCTTAAACATCGTCTTCATGGGACAAGGTGAACCCTTGCATAATTTTGATGCGGTGAAAAAAGCCTGTGAAATTTTTCTGTGCCAATACGGCACCTCAGTGGGCATGCAGAAAATCACCATTTCAACCGCTGGTTATGTGCCCGGACTTAAACGCTGGAGTCAGGAAATTCCAGGGGTGAATCTGGCGCTTTCATTGCACTCGCCCTTTGAAGAAAAACGCAATGAACTCATTCCTATCAACCGAAAATATCCGCTTGATGAGGTATTGTCTTACATTGACCAGATACCTTTGCACAAAAAGCAATTTATTACTTACGAGTATATTTTGATTAAGGATTTTAATGACAGCCGAGAAGATGCCGAACGCTTGGGTCGCTTGCTGGCTGAAAAACCCGCTTATATCAACTTAATCCCGTTCAATCCCTATCCCGGCTCGGCATATCAACAGCCTGAACTCGCCCGTGTCGAAGGCTTTAAGGCTATTCTGGATACGTTTAAGATTCCGACTTTAATCAGAACCGCCAAAGGTGACGATGTCTTAGCCGCTTGCGGACAGCTTAATTCTAAAAATCAGGAAAATCTCGCCCTCATTTCATAACTGAGACTGTCCGGTTTTTGCGACACAGTCATGCGTACGCCGATCGGTAGATTCATAGGCTGGTTTTATTTTACGCATTTGTAAAAACGGCACAGGGACTAAGTCTGATAAAATAGCGGCCTATTTTCACTCAAACCCAAATCCAAGCTTGGGTTCTCATTCAATCGGGCATATTCTTGATCTCTACAGCAAATATCACCATGCAATTTGGGGCTAAACCCCTGTTTGAAAACATTTCAGTTAAATTTGGCAACGGCAACCGTTTCGGCCTGATTGGCGCTAACGGCTGTGGTAAGTCGACATTTATGAAAATTCTCAGCGGTGATCTAGAACCCTCTGCGGGTAATGTCAGTATCAGCCCGGATGAACGCATCGGGGTCTTGCGTCAGGACCAGTTTGCCTATGAGGATTACCGGGTCATTGATACCGTGATTATGGGCCACAAAGAATTGTGGGCTGTTAAACAGGAACGCGATCGCATTTACTCATTACCTGAAATGTCGGAAGAAGAAGGTATGCGGGTAGCTGAACTGGAAATCGAATTTGCGGAAATGGATGGCTACACCGCCGAATCCCGCGCAGGTGAATTATTGCTAGGCCTGGAAATTCCTCTGGAACAACACGACGGCCCGATGTCAGCTGTCGCACCCGGTTGGAAGTTAAGGGTACTGTTGGCACAGGTCTTGTTCGCCGATCCTGATATTTTGTTACTCGACGAACCGACTAACAACCTGGATATCAATACCATCCGCTGGCTGGAAAATATTCTGAATGAACGTGAATCAACCATGGTAATCATTTCCCATGACCGTCACTTTCTAAACAGTGTCTGCACCCACATGGCTGACCTAGACTATGGTGAACTGCGTGTTTACCCAGGCAATTATGATGATTACATGATTGCGGTCACCACGGTTAGAGACAGTTTATTAGCCAGTAATGCGAAGAAAAAAGCGCAGATTGCTGAATTACAAACCTTTGTCAGCCGCTTCTCAGCCAATGCCTCTAAAGCTAAACAGGCGACTTCGCGCGCTAAACAAATAGAAAAAATCAAACTGGACGAAGTAAAACCCTCCAGCCGGGTGAATCCGTTTATTCGTTTTGATCA
>RGEC01000279.1 GCA_009918425.1 Bacteroidota bacterium | reverse complement strand
GCCCATTGCTATCCAGTCCGAACCTGAAAAGATTGCCAAGGTTCTTGTCAACACCCGTAATACTCATACCTGCTACCGACTTGATACCCATGCCAATCGCCAAACGATTGGTAAGACGGAAATGCATGGACGGACCGTATGTTTCATCCAAATAATAAAGTTTCCAGTTATCGGTATTGGGATTCAATGTCAGCCAAGACTGATTAAAATCGAGCTTCCCTGCTGAATTTTTATACTTGTCAGGATAACTTTCTGCGCCAAGTTGCCACAAACTAAAAGGTGCTGAATACGTAAGAAAATTATTGCTGAATCCGACCCCTGCACCCCAGAAATTGAAGTAGAACCTGTTTTTGTCTGAATATGTCTGTGCCGGATTTAAAGCATAGGCATACGAAGCGTTGTGATTTCCCATCTGCAATCCAATGGTTTGTTGCGCATTTAACTTTGGGATGAGAATGCCTGCCAATAGCAGTGCAAAAGTTTTGGTAATGATGTTTTTCATAAGCGACTCCTTTTGTATATTATTTTGAACACAATTACTGTACAATAAAACAAACCATACGCATTCAAATGGGCTGAAGGCTAATGTTTACGCTATTGAAGGACGGTATTTGCATTCTTTATTACTACAATAGGCCAAATTGTGTGCCCAAAGTTCATCGTATTTTAGGAAAATGCAAAATATTCCGGGAAAGCCCATTAATCGCATTATAGTGAAGGTTAAACGATGAATCATAATTTGGTTTTTGCGGAGGAAGTATCTTCGCATAAATTAATTTAAAATGGGATTCCTAAAAAATTTGATGGCCAGTATTCTGGGATTTTTCATCGGAATGGTTCTGTTTATTGTGTTTTTTGCCATTATTATCGGCGGTATAGCCGGCAGTATGGATGAGAAGCCTGAAATTAAAAGCAATACTGTTCTGGAACTTACACTTACAGGAGACATTCCTGACCGAGATGTGGATGATCCTTTATCAGACATAGCACTGGCTGAAGAAGATTTGTCTTCGGTAGGCTTAAATGCCATTTTATTCGGTCTTGACAAGGCCGCAAAAGACGAGAAAATTAAAGGAGTGTATTTGCGAACAGACTTGTATGCCGGGAGCATGGGTACAGCAGAGGAAATAAGACAGAAAATCCTGGAGTTCCGAAAAACAGGAAAGTTTGTAGTTGCTTACGCTGAAATATTTTCTGATGCAGGTTATTATATCGCATCGGCTTGTGATAAAGTGTATTTAAATCCTAAAGGGGTAATTGAGTTTAACGGTTATGCAGGACAGACAGCACTGTACAAAGGTTTGCTCGACAAGGTTGGTCTTGAGGTAGAGGTTTTCAAAGCCGGAAAATACAAAAGCGCAGTAGAACCCTTTGTGCAGAACAAAATGAGCGATGCAAACCGCGAACAGGTACGCGATTATGTTTTCAGTCTTTTTGGTTACTGTATGAAAAATATTGGGCAATCACGCGGAATAGACTCTGCTTCTGTAGCAGATATTGCCAATCAATTTAAAGCCCGTAATGCAAGCCTTGCTTTACAATATAAATTGATTGACGGACTTAAATACGAAGACGAGGTAGAATCTGAATTGATCCGACTTTCACAAGGCAAAGACGGTAAAAAACTGAATAAATCCAATTTTGAACAATATGCGAAAGGCAGCTGGAATACAGGTGAAGGCGAAGATAAAATTGCCATTATATATGCATCCGGTGAGATCAATATGGGAAATAACGAATCCGGGGATGGTATAGGAAGTACATCACTGGCAACTACAATAAAAAAAGCAAGATTGGATAGCCATATTAAAGCCGTTGTGTTACGGGTAAACAGTCCCGGTGGCAGCAGCAATGCCAGCGATATAATAGCCCGTGAAATTGAACTATTGCGCAAGGTTAAGCCCGTAATTGCGAGTTTTGGCGGTGTTGCCGCCAGCGGTGGATACTACATTGCATGCCTGGCAGACAGCATATTTGCCCAGCCAACGTCCATCACCGGCAGTATTGGGGTTTTTGCCATGATTCCCAATACTTCCAAAATGTATAAAGAAAAACTGGGGCTGAGTTACGAAACCGTGCCAACCGGTGAATATGCGGTTACATGGCGTCCTGATGAACCACTTAGCGATGCTATGCGCGGATATTTCCAAGGAATGGTAAATGACATCTATAATGATTTCACCGGTATTGTTGCAAAAGGCAGAAATATGGACACAGGCAGGGTAAAACAGCTGGCTG
>RGEC01000278.1 GCA_009918425.1 Bacteroidota bacterium | reverse complement strand
AGGTGTTTTCACATGCAACACCGCGCTTCCGGCACCCAGGATGTGGCCGGCCTGCAGAAACTCCACACTCAGCTCTTCGTTGTAATCATATCGGTGGCCGTATTCCATCAGCAGGGCCATGTCCATCATATCGGCAATGTGCTTGCGCGAATACAAAGGCTGTGGCTCACTGCCACCGTAGTGTTTGCCTTTTTTATTGTGTTTCCGCTTCAACGCTTTCATTTTTGCGGCAATTTCCATGCGCTGAATGTTCAGGCTGTCCTGCAGCAAATAATCGCTGAGTTCCAGGGTAGGCGGGGTACAGAGAATTTGCCCGTCAAAACCCTGACGGATCAAATTTGGCACATTGCCGCTGTGGTCGATGTGTGCATGGGTGAGAATAAGCAGATCTATGCTTTTGGGATCGAAGGGAAAGCGGCTGTTGCGTTCTTCAAACTCACTGCGTTTTTCGTAATCCAGACCGCAATCTACCAATACCCGCGTCCCACCGGGCAGTTCCAGCAGGTGTTTGCTTCCGGTTACCTGTTGGGCCGCCCCCCATACGGTGAGTTTCATGGGACGAAAATACAGCGATTTGCAGGGAATTGGGCGTGAATTTTATAAAAACATAAAATGTAAAATTTGTTTTTTTCAAGGATAACTTACTAATTTTGATATCATTAACGTTAAAACCATGAAAAAATACCTTTACCTGCTGAGCACCGCCATCGTTATTATGCTTTCGGCCTGCTCCAAAGAAAAACAAATTACCAAAAGACTGGAAGGAACCTGGAATATTGATAAGTATGAGGGAACCTACACCAGTGGTGGACAAACCTTCCCGGATGTAGCCACCGATGCAGGGACATTTACCTTTAAAGAAGGTGGAACCGGCAATGCAGTACTCAAAATTGTGGGGAGTTCAGACCAAACTTTTGACTTTACCTGGAAGGTTAATGATGAAACTATTACTATTACTGAAACACAAAACGATCCAATAACATACGAAATACAAACCAACGAAAAGACCAAACAGGTTTGGTATAACGCTACCACCTATCCCAGTGGGGATGTGGAGACAACCAAGCTATCGATGAGCAAAAAATAACTTACCTCAACACCGACATTCCCCCATCAACCCCCATCACCTGGCCGGTAATCCAGCCACTCTTATCACCCAGCAGAAAAACGGCCAGTGAGGCGATGTCTTCAGGCCTGCCAACACGGGCCAAAGGATGTCTTTTTGCGGATGCCTCGGCTTTCTCAGGGCTGGAAAGCAATTTGGCTGAAAGTGGCGTTTCCACCAGACTGGGCGCAATGGCGTTCACACGAATAGAAGGGGCCCATTCAGCTGCCAAGCTTCGTGTGAGGCCCTCAATAGCGCCTTTGGCGGCAGCAATACTGCTGTGGAAGGCCATGCCCTGTTGCACGGCTACCGTGCTGAAAAGTACTACAGAAGAGCCCGGAACGGCTTTCAGTCCTAATTGTAGTTTCTGCAACAAACGAACTGCCCCCATCACGTTCAGGTCGAAATCCTGCTGAAATTCTTCCGGTTTCAAACTGCGAAACATCTTTAAATTGATGCTGCCGGGACAATACGCCACGCCATCAATGGGGCCCTCTATGGCAGGCAATTCCGCTGGCTGAGAAAAATCGTGGGCAATATGGCTTAATGCCGCATGGCTGATGTCAGGTGCTGTTCGGCTGATGCAGGTTACTTTATTCCCTTGGTTCAGCAGTTGCTGAACAATTTCCAGGCCTATACCATGGCTTCCGCCGGCAATTACAAAGTGTTTCACGCATAGTAAACAAGGGCAGGGCCCTTATTGTTTAATAGCGCTTCTTAAACTTCTTTTTGTCGTTGCTTTTGTTTTTGTCTTTGCTGTAGTATCCGCGTTTTTCAAAATCGCCGGGCTTGCCTTTGTCACCGGGTTTTTTGCGCTTGGTAAAACCGTCTTCAGACATGCCCTGCAATTCCACACGCACCTTGCGGTCATTTACCAATTGCTTGTTTAGGGTGTCCATGATGCGCTGTGTGCTATCCTGATCGGCTTCCACAAAGGTATGCGTGCGATGAATTCTGATTTTTCCGAAATCTACGTTACCCAATCCGCAGTCGTTCAGCCAGCGAAGCATGGTTTTTTTGTCAAAACCATCCAGTTCACCCACAGACAGGAAGAATTTCTGAAACTGCCCGCTTCCGCCTTCATTGCCACGTTCCCGCCGACCTGAAGAAGAATCGTTGATATCCGAAGCTCCCTCGTAATACT
>RGEC01000277.1 GCA_009918425.1 Bacteroidota bacterium | reverse complement strand
GGAGAGTGCAGGGAAAATCCAGAGCCATGGCCATTCTTGAAGAAAAAAGGGAATATTTCCATGTACCTGCACCCATGTCCGAATAGAATTGATGATGCTGAATTTCAGGTTGTCAAAACCCGGAACTAGGTTTACGGTGCCGCTTATGGCATCGGAAAATGGATATGTCCACCATGTTTTTTGTTGGTAAACAGCAGCTCCTAAATAGGCAATCAGGATGATACCCAGTGAAACCGCTACCGCACCCCATTTTTGTTTGCCTGCTGGAAAAAACAAAACCGCCGCAAGCCACCACCAGCAATGAATTTGATGAAACAAAACCGCTATTGCCAAGAGGATAAATCCCAGATATAAACGACTATTCTTGGGTTCATTTTGGTGGCTTAGCAACAACCACGTTCCCCAAAGACTGAATAACAGCGGTAGGATGTATGTTTCGTTTTCGGTGGCAAAACGCATGGTGGCGAAGGCACTTCCGGCAATCAATACGGCCACATTTGAAGCTGTTTTATTTTGTATAAGTGTTTCAAAACAACCTTTCAGTATGTAAAGCGAAATGGCTGCAGCAAGTGCGTTCATTACCTGCATCCATGGCAGATAGTGTGTAAAATATTTTCCGATAAGACCGTAGGTAATTTGCCCGAAAGGCCCGTAAAGCAAATGATGCGGCGAAAAAAGCCATTTTCCCGTTCCGGCATTTTGCAAATATTCTCCTGCGTACCCTAAAGCATCACCGGTAGGATTAATGCCGGGCACAAGTAGGTATAACAAGCCAAAACCAAGCCATGTAAAAGGCAATATCCGGTTTTTAAGCGCCTGCATACAGGCAAAGGTAACATACAGGCCGTATCTTTGCCCCATGCATCAGGCACTGCAAACAGAAGAGTTTGAAATCATCGCAGGTGTGGCTGCCCAAACGGGCATTCAGGCCTGGGTGGTGGGCGGTTTTGTGCGCGATCTGATGCTCGGTATTCCCACCAAAGACATTGATATCGTGGTGCTTGGCTCAGGTGTGGATTTTGCCGAAAAAGTAGCCAAAAGGCTGCCGGGTGAAACCCATGTTGCGTATTTTAAAAACTTTGGTACGGCGCAGATCAAAACCCGCGATTACATCATCGAATTTATCGGGGCCCGCAAGGAAAGCTATGATCGTCTAAGCCGAAAGCCTGCCGTAGAAGATGGTTCGCTGGCCGATGACCAGAACCGCCGCGATTTTACCATCAATGCCATGTACCTGAGCCTAAACAAACCCGATTTTGGCGAATTGATGGATCCGTTCAATGGCATACAGGATCTTCAGGATAAAATCATCCGCACACCGCTGGATCCCGATGTAACCTTTAGCGACGACCCATTGCGCATGCTGCGTGCCGTGCGCTTCGCCACCCGCCTGGGTTTTACCATTCATCCGGAAACAATGGAAGCCTTGTCGAAAAATGCAGATCGCATTTCTATAGTTTCCCAGGAGCGAATTACAGATGAGCTGAATGGCATTATAATGTGCAAGCAGCCCGGAAAAGGTTTTGAGATATTGTTTGATGCGGGAATTTTACAACTCATTTTTCCTGAGTTTACCGCATTGCATGGTGTGGAAACCAAAATGGGAAAGAGCCACAAAGACAATTTCTATCACACATTAAAGGTACTCGACAATCTGTGCGAACTGAGTGATAACCTGTGGTTGCGCTGGTCAGCCATATTGCATGACATTGCCAAGCCGGCTACCAAAAGGTTCGATCCGGAAGTGGGCTGGACCTTTCACGGCCATGAAGATCGGGGTGCACGCATGGTGAAGGGGATTTTCCGCAAAATGCGCCTTCCGCTGGATGATAAAATGCGGTACGTAGAGAAAATGGTGGCGCTGCATTTGCGTCCCATTGTACTGAGCAAGGAAATTGTTACAGACAGCGCCGTGCGCCGCCTGATCGTGGATGCCGGAGAGGATGTTATGGACCTGCTTAATCTTTGCCGAGCTGATATTACCAGTAAAAATGAGATGAAGGTGGCAAGGCATCTTGCCAATCTGGAAAAGGTAGCAGAAAAGATCAGAGATGTGACTGAACGGGATGCCATGCGCAACTGGCAGCCTGTAGTTACCGGCAACCACATTCTGGAAATGTTTGATATCAGCGATCCCAGGCTTATTGGCGTGCTTAAAAATACAGTCAGAGATGCCATTCTGGATGGCGAAATTCCCAATGAGGAAGAGCCTGCACTGGCATTTACACGCCAGAAAGGAATGGAAATGG
>RGEC01000276.1 GCA_009918425.1 Bacteroidota bacterium | reverse complement strand
ATTTTTAGTTGCTAGAAACGCTTCAATAGTTTTATCCGTATTTTCTTGAATCAAGTGAAATCCTCATCAACAACATATTAAATTTAGGATAGAAAGCAAATGTAGGCTTCCGTTAATTTTAAAAATTAATTTGATAACCGAGATCTATAAACGGGTTGCTTTCAGAAGAAAGTCTTATTAGAGTGATTATTTCTATGCGTAAAAAACTCTTTTAAGTATGAATAATCACAATTTGAAAACAAAAGCAGTGCCTTAGTTGTAACTTTCGAGCAGGTTTTCATATGACATTTAAAATATATACACGCAAAGGAGATGATGGCAAGACTGCCCTCTTAGGAGGAGATAGGGTTTCAAAGCATCACATCAGGGTAGAAAGCTATGGCACGGTAGATGAATTGAACAGTTATCTGGGGCTTATTCGAAGCAGCAGTGAAGATAGAAGTGTGCTTGCTGCCATATCTGCAATTCAGGATCGCCTGTTTACGCTGGGTTCCTATCTCGCTTCTGCGCCCGGCAGCAAGGTGGTTTTGCCTGAGCTTTATGATGAAGATGTAGTTTTTCTGGAAAATGAAATAGATCGCATGACAACGGAACTGCCTGCGCTACGCAATTTTATTCTTCCCGGTGCCACCACATCCGGTTCTCATGCACATGTGGCCCGCTGTATCTGCCGCAGAGCCGAGCGTCTGGTTGTTTTTCTGGCCGATAATGAAGAAATTGACTCAATGATTGTAACCTACCTCAATCGCCTTAGCGATTACCTGTTTACCCTTGCCCGCTATTTGGATAAGCTTAATGGAGGACAGGAAATAACCTGGGCACCCCGTGTTAAATAATCTCTGAATTTGACGCAGTTTGAAAGCGAGTGTAATAAATTTATTTAATAATTACGACAGCTGTCTGCTCAATGCCCCAAAAACCTTGCCCGGATTGGCATTGTTGTATAAAACCTGATATACAGACTCAATAATCGGAGCAGATATATTATTTTCTTTGCAAATGGAATAAATACTGCCTGTTGCGTAATATCCTTCGGCAATCATATTCATCTCGAGCTGGGCGCTTTTTACACTGTATCCTTTGCCCAGCATATTGCCAAATGTACGGTTTCGGCTAAACTGACTGTAGCATGTTACCAGCAAATCGCCCAGATAAGCAGCATCTTTCACATCGCGGTGGGTTTCATGCAGGGCTTCCAGAAATGTTTCCATTTCGCGCAGGGCAGCGCCGGTATATACCGCATGAAAATTATCCCCATAGCCCAGCCCGTGTGCGATGCCGGCACCAATGGCGTAAATGTTTTTCAGGACCGCAGCATATTCAGCACCGTATAAATCATTATTAGTACAGGTATTGATGTAGCGGCATCGTATGAGCAACTCAATGCGTTCCGCGAGGGCATTGTCTGTGGCAGCCAGTGTAAGATAACTCAGTTTTTCCAGTGCCACTTCTTCTGCATGGCAAGGACCCGTAATCAGTCCGATATTTCCCGGTGAAATGCCGTGCCGTTTTTCAAGGTAACGCGCAATGACCAGCCGTGTAGTGGGATCCACACCTTTTACCGCCGAGATGTAGATTTTATCCTTGGGCAGACATACATCTTTCAAAGCTTCGTGCAGAAATGCGGAGGGAACTGCCAGTATTACTGCATCGCAGTGTTCAATCATCGCCTGCAAATCATGGTGCAGCGATACTTTTTGAAGGTCAATCTCTACCGATGATAAATAACGCGGATTGTGGTGAAATTCTTCAATGTAGGCAAGGGTTTCGCTGTTGCGAATCCACCAGTTTACACCAACACCGTTTTTTTCGGAAATAATTTTAACCAGCGCTGTGGCCCAGCTGCCACTGCCTACGATGCCAATATTGTTGAAAACACTTTCCACCCTGACTGCAAAAGTAGGGAAGGAGGGGTTTTATCGGCAAACGAATTGGTTATTTCAGGATTTGCGCTGCGTGTTTGGCCGTTTCAACCTTCTCAATTACCTCACTGATGATGCCCTTTTCGTCAATAACGAAGGTAGTGCGGGCTATGCCCATGTATTTGCGTCCGTACATGCTTTTTTCCACCCATACGCCATAATCGGTAGCTACTTTGTTGTCGGTATCCGCCAGCAGGCTGAAAGGCAGTTCGTATTTGGCAATGAATTTCTGGTGTTTTTTTTCATTGTCAGGACTTACACCCAAAATGGCATAGCCTTGTTTGATAAGCGCATCGTAGTTGTCCCGCAGACTGCAGGCTTCTGCTGTACAGCCGGGGGTGTCATCCTTCGGGTAGAA
>RGEC01000275.1 GCA_009918425.1 Bacteroidota bacterium | reverse complement strand
CATTTGTAGAGACGCACAATTGTGCGTCTCTACAAATGACAACGAGGGTATGCGGTATTTGTTTTGGAATAGGTTGGGCATTAATTCATTTTAAAAACATCATTTCCCTTTTCCCCACTCCTTCATCAAGCGAGAATAGCGCAACCCAACGGAATAATACCATGTGTTTTTCTCCATGCTCATATAGTCTCCCTCAAACCGATTAGGGGTATTATTGCTAAGCCATTCTGAACCCAGGGTAAGTGAAAATTTTGATTTCTGATGTTTGGAAATTATACCGGTATTCAGTGAAACGGAATAGCCGGATGCACGGCACATGTAAAGCCCCCCGGTACCCAACATTTTGCCTTGGGCATCGTAAAGTGTTGAACTGCCAGACATAGCCCAAAAATTTAAAGCCGGGAAGGCATATCCTATTAAAAACCCTGACTGCCATCTTTCCCCATTAAAAAATTTATAACCAAAATTAATACGCTTTATATAGTAATAGTCAATATCTACAAGTTTATGGTTTTTAATTTCTCCCGTACTATTATTAATCATACGAGAATCTAATCTCCAATTGTATTGCTGGCAGTAATAGTCATACCCCAATGTATATCTTTTAAAACGGAAATTGAGTCCAACACCAAAATATGCTGCAGGATTACAATATGTATTATCATTGTATACAATATCTGGATTGCTCCCAATAAATTGAGATTTATTACTTCTAAATTTACTAACTCCGGTTAGAATATCTGCATGAAATTGAATCCTGTGTTGTGCCAAAACAACAACGCATGAGCCGATGAATACTATGAAACTTAAGCAACTTTTATAAATAATTCTCATTTTTTAAAATTCATATTATAAGCCAAACCTAAATTTCCACCTATAGCTCCTCGGGGGTAGGGTTCAATGGCACCCATGTAGGTACTGTGGTTCCAATAACGGCGCAACAAAACATCGGTAAATACAGAACCGGATATTTCAAAATTACCAATGCTATAGCCCATTTTCAAACCATTTCTGAAAATGATTCCCGGCTTGAACTGCTTTTCATTCCCTGTAAATGATTCTTTCACTTTCTTATTGGGGGCAAAACCCACTGTATTGGTTTGCTGCCAATGGCTTCGTATGGCATCACCTTCATAATTTAGGGTGAATTTTTTATTTAGAATATTCAGAGTTACACCCAAACCCATATAACGAAGCCGTGTTTTGTAAGTGATGGTATCGAAATATTCGAAAAAACGAGCCTCTTCTTTTACAACATCTCTGAATTCTTCTCGGTAAGCATTGTATGATAGTTTTATGCCTACTTTTTCTTTAAAAAAAATCATACTTCCGCCCATTCCCGTATTGGAACCATAAGGCCCTCTAATATACTCCACATTATCTGACCAAAGGGTATGCCTTACATCATAGTTGGTTCCAAAGACAATCCCCGTCTGCCCCTTGGTCAATGCAAACGAAAATTGAAGCGCCGTTAGGACAGCCATTTTTTTAACTTTAATTTTCATCATAATAGAACTTTGCCGCATATTTAACACCTTTTTTGTCGAGTATAGTTATAAAATACATAGAGCCACTTTTGGGATTTATACGCTGATTTTTTATTTTTTTCCTGTATTACCGATCTGCTTCTTTCTATCTAAAAAATACCTTATACCCATACCACCTTGGATATAGAACAGATTATAATCCATATGACGCCGTCCATAGCTATATACATCACCTTCACTATAAAATTTAGGTAACTGATAGTTGATATGGCTATATAAAAAACCACGAAATCTATTGTTAAAAAAGTTCCGATTTACTTCCACACCAGCAGAAAAAGAAAGATACTGGCGTCTTTTAAATTCCAGAGGAACTTTAGCAACTTTATTGTCAATTGGATATGCCAAGGCATCTGGGGGAGGTTGCAAAATGCCGTTATCTATACCCCAGTTAAATTCAGATTTTAACCAAATTTCATTTTTATTGGCTTTTAACATATACCCGTATCCAAAAGTAATGGTGTTGAGTTTGCTTAGCGCACGGTATCGATATACCGGCTTTGGAGAGGGTGTAAGACTGTCCCAGCCGTAATAAGTAAAATCCTCAAATGTTCTTAGGTAAAGTTCACTATAGCCAATATCGAAGCGATGACGACCTGATTCATAACCTAATAATAAATGATACATAATGCTGGGCCTTACGCTGCTTTTAACCGCTGATTGATAATATGGCCGATTTTTGGCATAGGAGGGAAACCTATACACAGAGCCGATGTTGGCATTGATATAGAACTGGGCC
>RGEC01000274.1 GCA_009918425.1 Bacteroidota bacterium | reverse complement strand
ATCAAATAAATTAATTATTTTGCTCTATTTTAGTTGAGATTAAAATTGTTTAAATACAATAATATCAATTATTTAAAAACTAAATATATTGATATTTTAAATTAAACTATTAGGATACATATATTAGTGCTATTTTTGCATTAATTTATATCTTTAATTTGATGATTTTTAATACCATAAGAAAAAGTGTCATTCTAACTTTGGTTCTTTTCCTTTCAGTACATCAATTATTGGCAGTTTATCCCGCTACATGTCCAACCATGCAAAAAAGAAACAATGGCAATGGATTGTATGCTGAGTGTGCAGGCCAAAACAGTGTTCCTGTGGCTGCCAACGTAGTAGGAACAGTGTACGAAAATTTTTTCACTGTCAACAGTATTGCTCCATCCTCAAAGACCGGTGATATTAATTTTTACTGGCCGGGTGTTACCAATATTACAGAACTATATGTTATAACGCGTGTATGGGTGGGTACAACAATTCTTAATACGAAAGTAGGACCGCCACCTGTGCCTACAGTTAAAAATGGCAATACGTATGCTACTTATTGTTTTTATGTCGCCAATTTGCCCAATGCAGGTGTTTTAACGCTTGAGTTTACAAATCCAATTACCAATTTGCCTGTCCGTTTGTGCGCGTATGACTTAAAAACGGGCACCACCACCACCACTTCGGTTTCATGTGCACCCACCTTCAATACCCAACCGAGTAGTAAAACCATATGCGGAGACACTACTTCCTTTAGAGCGAGTGTTGGTGGTGCATCCAGTTATCAGTGGGAATTTTCATCCAATGGTGGCAGCACCTGGAGTAATGTAACAGGAGCAAATTTCACTGGAACCACCTCAGCCACCTTGTCTATCATCGCCAATGCTACAACATACAATGGCTATAAATTCAGGCTTGTTGCTACCGGTGCAGGTACCTGTGGAAGCACTACCAGCAGCATAGTATCCCTTACGGCCAATCCAAAGCCAACAGCAACATTTGCTGCCGGTGACATTGTTTGTGGTGTGGGAACCTACAATTTGAGGATTAATTTCACCGGAACCGGCCCCTGGAGTTTCACCTACACCACAAACGGAGCATCGGCTACAACGGTTTCCAACATTGCTGTAAATCCGTATTACCTCGCTGTTTCACCCTCAGTTACAACTACGTATGCCATTACCGCACTCAATGACCGGTATTGCGCCAATTATTCCGTTTCAGCTCCCGTTACCATTGTGGTGCAAGCAAAGCCTACTATAACACTTAGCGCAAGCACAATCTACGCGTGTTATAGTTCTTCAGCTTCTTCGGCAAGCCTGTCCTACACAGCAACCACTAATTCGCCTACACAATACAGCATCACTGCCGGCACACGGGCCATGCCCTCTTTTTCGGCGGTGAGCAATGCTTCACTGGGCAGTTCTCCTATTACGGTAAACATACCTGCGGGAACGGCTGCAGGCACGTATGATTTTAACCTGAAAGTGAAAGTAGCCACCCCTTCTCCGGGCTGTGAATCGGATGTGGTGCCGTTTACGCTGGTGGTGAGGCCACAGCCGGCATTGGCTGTTACTTCTTCTCCAACCTCTGTGTGTCCGGGTGGAACCGTGAATTTGCTGGCATCTCCTAATTTGTCGGGATCCGGAAGTTATGCGTGGACCAGCAGTCCATCCGGTTTTACTTCATCTATTTATTCGCCTTCAGCAACACCCTCCGTGGCAACAACTTACACAGTTACTTACACAGAAACATCAACCGGTTGCACAAATTCAGGTTCTGTGGCCATTACTATGAAGGCCGTGCCAACGGTAACGGTGAATGATCCCAGTATCTGTAATGGAGATAAAGCAATTTTAACTGCTTCAGGCGCTACGACATATTCTTGGACTCTTGATAATGGAAGTTCCGCATCAGCTACACTGTCTCCCACTGCAGGTTCTAGTGTTCTGGCCAGCCCCACTTCTACAACTACTTACAAGGTTACAGGTACTAATTCTGTGGGTTGTACGGGTACGGACAATGCTACGGTTACAGTAACTGCAATTCCCACCGTCACAGTTACGTCATCACAAACTATTTGTCCGGGTAGCAATATTAGTCTAACAGCAAGCGGTGCAACAACCTACGCCTGGGCGCCAGCTAGTTCACTCTCAGCCAGCACCGGTGCAACGGTAACCGCAACTCCATCAGCGACTACTACTTATACAGTAACAGGGACAACAGGTTCATGCTCTGGAAGTGCTAGTACAACCATTACAATCAATAATCCTGTTACCTCAGGTCCACCTCGACAGATATTATATTGTGCGAATGACTTAAA
>RGEC01000273.1 GCA_009918425.1 Bacteroidota bacterium | reverse complement strand
AAGTTTGCCTTGTAAATTTTTGGCATCAATGCCGGGATACCAATTGAAACGTTTAACAATCCCTTCCGCTTGCACATCTGGGCTTGTTGCCAGTGCTATAAATTTTTCAGCTAGTTTGGATTCAGCGGCTTTGCTTGGTATTGCATAATACATTGGTTGTCCGGGCATCCCGGGTGACACGAGTTTTAATTTCATATTGGGTGGTAATTTTCCATCTGCCATCCAGCTGTAAAACATATCGACCCAAACAGGGCCCATTGCTATTTCTCCGCGGTTGAGCATGTCAAGCGTCCCAGCATTACCCGGGGTAATGACAACATTGGCATTAAATGCTTTTAAATCAGCTAATGCTTTGTCCCAATTCGCTTTAGTTGCTGCATCATAAGGACCTTTTTCAAGTTTAGCACCATCGCCGCCAAAAGCAGTTACCCAACCGGATACGAATGCAACACCCGACATGCCGCCTTTAATACCGTTATATCCAAATTTTTTAGGGTTTTTCTTTACCCATTCTGCAAGCTCTGTGTAAGAATTGGGAACATCTTTGACGAGATCTGCATTATAGGCAATGGCTGTTTGTGAGTGAAACATCGGCATCACAAAACCTGAAACATTTGCACCCAATGAATTTTCAGCTGTTTCACGTGTGACAAGGTTGCCGGTGGTGATACGCTCGCGATATTTGTCTAGCAGGCTTTCTGCTGCCAGTGTACCGGCCATTTTTTGATGGACAACGATGACATCAAAATCAACTTTTGTTGCTCCGGCTTTTTTCTGCGCATCAAGTTTTTCATAAATTTTTTGTGACCCCCCATCACCGGGCCCTGTCCCGACAGCAACGACTTTCACCCCGGGATTTGATTTTTCAAACATGGGCCCAAGATAATCTTTGATGTAGTCAACCATATTTTGGTCGCCAGCTGTGGCAACAGTTAACGTTTGTGCGGATGCCTGCGGAATTGCAAAGCATGCAGCTAGTGTTAATGCAAGAAATGATTTTTTCATGCTGTCCTCCTGTCATGGATCATAGACGGTGATTGCGAACTGTTGAATTGGGGGAATATGTGAAGCCGATTATAAGGCAGGCTTAAACCGACTTTTTCTCCGACTTGATAATTAATTTCCGATGTTGCTGAAAAGTGATGTTGCCCGCAAGCAACACTATAGCGGTAATAGCCGCCCGGATAGGCTCTAGCGGTAATCTTGCCTTTCAAAATTAGTGCATCGGTCGTTTCATATCCTAATTGCGTCAGACTGACTGAATCTTCATTGATATAGGCTTTCATTGTCCCTTCATGTGTGGCGCCATGCCAAATGAGAAAATCATTATCCGTATCATCTGCACTAACAATGTTTTGACCGTTATTTTTTTGAAACCGTAAGGTGAGCTCGTTATCTGCACCCATAAAGCGGGCTATAAAAGGAGAGAGCGGATGGTCATACACATCTTCAGGTGTACCGATTTGTGCGATTTGCCCTTTGTCCATGACGATGATGCGGTCAGCCATGGTCATCGCTTCTTCCCGATCATGCGTGACGTGGATAGCCGCAAATCCGAGTACTTTTTGCAGGGCTTTTAATTCGTAGCGAAGTGATAATCTGACTTTGGCATCAAGATTGGAGAGAGGTTCATCAAGCAAAAGGAGTTTTGGATCTATGGCCAAAGCGCGTCCCAAAGCGACACGTTGGCGTTGCCCGCCAGATAATTGTGTTACCTGACGATCAGCCAATCCATCAAGTCCGAGTAAAGATAAAAGGTCAGAGATCTTTTGCTTGATTATTGTATGATTTATGCGGCGTAATTTCAGCCCATATCCCATATTTTCGGCCACAGTCATATGAGGCCATAAGGCATAGGACTGAAAGACCATAGCCATGTCACGATTTTCCGGTGGCAAGCCTGCAACATCACGCCCGAAAAGTTTAATGCTTCCAGCTTTTAAAGGGTGAAACCCCGCAATGCTGCGCAGTAAAGTTGTTTTACCGCATCCTGAAGAGCCTAATATGGCAATGAACTCACCTGGTGCGACAGCGAAATCAATGCCGTGCAGAATGGCTGTTGAACCATAGTCTGCGCGCAATCCGTTAACCGCAATGGCAGCAAGTGGCGTTTTATCCATATTGGCTCTTCTATTCCCCCGCCCTGTCAGTGTTCTATATAAAAATTATGTGACAGATTTATTTTAATTTAGTTTAGGCCTGTTTTACTCTCGTAAACAAGATGAAAATCGTAAAGCCCACGATTATCTGAATCGGACAAGGATTGGCTGATGGTCGGAAGCAGTGGAAAGCTGATCATAGTCGATGCCCACCACAGACGGGATCAGCGTTTCACTGCAG
>RGEC01000272.1 GCA_009918425.1 Bacteroidota bacterium | reverse complement strand
GGTAAAATTTCGTTATTGTCGAACCATTCCGTCTCAACATCTCTTACAATCAATCCCTCTGCTTCGAGTTCTTCTTCAATACTCAACGCTTCACTGTTTTTGGGAGATTCCTGAACTGCAACCGCCTGCTGAATTGACGCTTCTTCCTCGCTATATTGAATTACAGCGTCCTCTGCAGATTCCGGCTTGACTGCAACGGCAGTGGCAGTGGCAGTATCTGACACTTTCTCTGTCTTTGTATCCTTCGCTATGTTAATGCCAAGCTTACTATTCAGATCTAACACCCTGTAAATACCGGAAGTAACAAATACCAGAATAACAGCTGCGGCAGCAACATATAAAAACTTTCTATTTATACGCAATTGCCAGCTTCTTTTCATCTGACCTGATCTTCCGATTTTCTGGATTACCCGAGCATTAAATCCTTCGAAATAACCTTCCGGCGCTTCGTATGGATTGTGTATGGGATTTTCCTGCTTCATTGTATGTAAGATGTATTATATTTAAAAAGGTTTAAATTGTTCGTTCAATATATTGCTCTATTTTTTTTACTGCATGAAAATACGATGCTTTCAGAGCTCCTTCAGAAGTTTCGGTAATTTCGGAAATCTGCTCATATGAAAATTCTTCAAAATATCTGAGGTAAAAAACGATTTTCTGCTTAAGCGGTAATATAGACATGGCTTCGCGCAGTTTTTGCGAGATAGATGCAGGAGAATCACTGTTATGGCCATGTGTAGAAACAATGGTTTCCCCAGTAACATCATCCAATTGCAAATTAGGCTTGTTGCGCCGTAAAATGGTTAGTGCCTCGTTTGTAGCGATGCGGTAAATCCAACTATACAATTTGCTGTTGCCCTTGAATTTTTCCAGATTTTCCCACACTTTCACAAACGTATTCTGGGCAGCATCATCAGCGTCTTCATGGCTCTGCAGCATATTGCGTGTGTGATAATAGACCTTTTTACTGTAGCGGTTCATGATTTCATTGAAAGCCACCAACCGCTGATTCTCACGAATAAACAGAGCCACCAACTGTTCATCGGTTAGGGCTTCTAGAGAGGTTTGGTGGTGATTAAGATTCAAATCAAACGGCTTTCACCTTATTTGATGCAAAAAGTGTGCTGAGGTTTAAGCTGCGTTGCGATTTTGTTCCCAATTTTCCAATCTAGGATGAATAAGTGCTTTCCAAAGTGGTGGAATCAGGGCAGGTACAAGCAATGCGGCATATCCACCGGGCAGTTCGGGTGCATTATCATACGTCTGCAGGGTGTGATAGGGTTTGCTTGCATAAAAATGATGGTCTGCATGTCGGCTTAAATCTACCAGTAGATACCTGCTTATTCGACTGTCGCTATTCCAGCTGTGCAGCTCCGATACGCGTTCATCATGATTGCGATACAAACCATAATGTTCAATGTAATTTACATATTCAAGCAGCACATGGGCAACCAGCACATACAGCAGCCATGCAGCGAGGGCTGTGGGGCCGAACACAAAAAACACCACAGGTAAAAAAGCAATCTGTATGATTGTTTGCACCCATAATATGTTACCCGGAGAAAAAGCACTTTGTCCTTTTTTGCCCAGCATTTCTGCTTCGGATTGCCATGCTTCGCGATACTGACCGGGAATGGTACGCCACATAAATGCATATAGGCTTTCTCCTTTTCTGGCAGTAGCTGAATCATGGCCGGTTGCCACAAAACGATGATGAATGCGGAGGTGGTGGGTAAAAAAGTACACATTACCGCAGCTCATCAACAAGTATTTGCCGAAAAACTGTTTCAGCGGATTGGCCTTATGAATGAGTTCATGTGCCGGCACTATACCGCCTATTCCGGCTGCAACACCGGTAGAAAAAGCCGCCCAGTAAACCCATGCGTCAACAAGGATTTGGTTGTAAATGCCCATTAAAAACGATATCAAAACTGCGGATTGAACGGCTACATGCAGATAAAGTATAAGTTCCGGAAAAGGATCGCG
Source organism: Bacteroidota bacterium (assembly GCA_009918425.1). Taxonomy (GTDB): domain Bacteria; phylum Bacteroidota; class Bacteroidia; order NS11-12g; family UBA955; genus RGEC01. Next base: position 355 of record RGEC01000272.1, on the reverse strand, counting down.
GTTTTCTGTATGGGCGTTTTTTCTGTCTTTTCCGGCAAACCATTCCGCAAGCCCAAGCACAATAAGGGAAAAACCCGCCGCAGAAAGCGTCCAGTAACCGCCTTTTACATTACCCAGTATAGCCAGCAGACCGGGTATAAGCGACACTAAATAAGAAATGTTGCGCAAAGACATGTTGCGAATGTAGACAATCCGGCAATAACCTCAATCATGCTTTGTGGAAGTTAACCTCACCTTTCATTAAACCCTCTCGAATGAGTATCTTTGTAGAGGTGGGCGAGGAAAAATTATCATTTGCCGAAAAACTGGTATTGGCCGTTCTGGAAGACAATCCCAAAGGCACCATGAATTCTAA
>RGEC01000271.1 GCA_009918425.1 Bacteroidota bacterium | reverse complement strand
GGTTCAGTACATCGAACTGAATGAGGGACTAGAGCGAATTATTTTGTCGAAAAGTCACGCCGAAGAGCAAACCATCGAAATTTCAGCGAATTCAAGCACCAAAATCCACTATTTACCCGTGTTGGATAGGGCGCATTTCCCTGTTTTGGATGAAACGATAGGAGAGAATAGCTATGCATAACAACACGCGATTACTGCATGAACGGATCGATATCACCGACACTTTTCCGGTGGTGACGCCCATTTTCCAAAACAGCGCGTTTGAGGCCCATTCGCCTTACTTTTATACGCGAAAAGACAATCCCAACGTGGTGGAGTTGGAACAGGTGATGCGAATCTTGGAGGAGAGTGAGCACGCGGTTTGTTGTTCTACAGGGATGGCGGCCATTGCGAGTGTGTTGCAACTGTTGAAGCCGGGCGATTGTTTGGTGGTGAATCGATTGATTTATGGCTGTTCCTACAAATTGTTTCAGCGCTATTGCGATCAATTTCAAATCTCTTTGCATTTGCTAGATTTGTCGGACAGTGCTGGCATAACAGCCATTCCCGATCATGTGTCGATGGTACTGTTTGAATCGCCCACAAACCCGTTTGTGAATACTTTATCGATTCAACAAATTGCCAATGCTGCGAAGTCGAAAAACCCCAAAGCTTTGGTGGTGGTCGATAATACTTGGGCCACACCATTATACCAACAGCCGCTAAAGTGGGGTGCGGATATCGCTCTATATTCTGCTACAAAGTACTTTTCGGGACATTCAGATGTGATGGGTGGGGTGCTTACGACGAATGATAAGGAGATTTATAACCAGCTTCGAGATACCCGATTTTACCAGGGGGCGGTGTTGGATCCCAACAGTGCTTGGTTGTTGAGACGAAGCATGCAAACCTTCCACATCCGCATGAAGGCTCATGCCGAAACCACGGTAATCATCCGGGATTGGTTATCGAAGCACCCGGGTGTAATAAAAGTGTATTACCCAGAAATTGATGGAGTACAGTTGACCGGTTATGCCACTTTGTTGTTCTTCGATTTGCGGGAGGATTTGATTGATGATTACCCCGAATTTATTAAGGCGCTACAATGGTTTGATACAGGCACGGGGATGGCTTGTGTGACATCGATGATCGCGAGGCCATTCACAGGAAGTCACGCTTCTATGGCGGACGCGGAAAAGGCCACCATTGGTTTAACGCCTCAGTTGGTGCGATTGAGTATTGGGCTGGAAAATACCCAAGATTTGATCGATGATTTATCCCAAGCCTTCGAAGCCATAGGGATTAGGCAGTGACTATGAGGTAGACGATTATTGCTGTGCCGAAATTCGACCCGATGCTGTGTGATTTTAACAGTATTCAAAAGGGGCTTGGGAAGTTGAAAAGATTGATTCACAAATATGAGGAAGGATTCTAGAACCAATGGGTTAGCCCATTATTTCCCTAGTTCGTTTGCACACGTGTGTGTGGGCGATGAGATTCTTGTTTTTGAAATATTTCCGTAACAAATAAATGCGTATATTTGTTACGGAATAGCATCTATATCAATTATGGAATTGACTGAAAAACAAATTATTGCAAGAATAAGGGCCCATGGAAGAGGTTTTGTTTTTACTACAAAAATATTTTCTTCGTTGGTGAATGATTCGGCCAGTGTAAGGACCGCCTTGACAAGGCTAGTTCAAAAGCAATCCATCAGGCGACTTTCACATGGCTTATACGATTTGCCCATCGTTCACCCTCAGTTGGGTGCGCTAGTTCCGTCTGTTGAAAATGTCATTGAAGCAATTAAATCCGCAGATGCGATTGAGGTTCAAGCGACGGGAGCCTATGCGGCTAATCTCTTGGGGTTGTCCACTCAAATACCCATGCGTATTGAACTCTACACGAACGGTCCACGGCGAAAAATTCGTTACGGTAATCAAGAAATACTATTGAAACCGACAACCCCTAAAAACATGGTGGGCGCCGGAACAAAAGCAGGATTAATACTTCATGCGCTTCGTCAAATTGGACAGGAAAATGTAACAGATGAAATGATCGCACAGATTCGGAGTAAGATCATGGATCAAGACATCAAACACATCAAAAAACAGATACCTTACGCTCCAGCATGGGTTGCGAAAATTATGCGATCACTCATTAATGAAAAGGAATCATGAACTCATTCGTAAAATTATCTGCTGAAGAGCGCTACTTGTATTACCGTCAAGCTGCCGAAAGAATGGATGTGCCATTACCTGCTGCGGTAATTGAAAAAGATTTTTGGGTTTTTTTCTTTTCGATATGTTCGGTTACAATCGCTGTAATGCATTCAATCTATCAGTATTCAATCCATCAGCACGCAATCCATCAGCACGCAATC
>RGEC01000028.1 GCA_009918425.1 Bacteroidota bacterium | reverse complement strand
GTGATGAATTCAATCCTTCAGGCAAATTCAGTTACCGGCTGGGCCTTCGCGTAAGCAGCTGGCACTATCTCGGTAAAGGCAAAGCCTATTATTATGATGAAGCTGCCACTCCCAATGGGAGAAAAATACTGAATAACACCCGCGATTTTGGTTTCGGAGAAACCATTGCATCCTACATCAATCCTGAACCGAGATTTGGATTTAAATACCAGCTCAGCAATGCTTCCAGCGTAAAGGGTGGTTACAACCGAATGGTTCAAAACCTACACCTCATCAGCAATACATCTGCCAGCGTTCCTTTTGATGTGTGGCAACCCACTACCAATAACATCAAGCCGGAAAAAGCCGATCAATATACCATAGGATATTTCCGCAATTTCGGACCCACAGGCAATGATTTTGAGGCATCATTTGAGACCTATTATAAAACCCTTCAAAATCAGGTAGATTATGTGGATGGAGCAGATTTGCTGCTGAATGAATTGCTGGAAGGGGAATTGCTGAATGGCATCGGACGGGCTTACGGAGCGGAATTTTATATTCGTAAATCCTCCGGAAACCTTACGGGATGGATATCCTACACATTAAGCCGCAGCGAACGACAGGTGAAGGGCATTAACAACGATGACTGGTTTCCCATGCGTTTTGACCGATTGCATAATCTGTATGTGGTCTTACAATATAAACTAAGTGATAAATGGGATGCCTCTGCCAATTTTGTTTACAGCTCAGGCACGCCGACCACATTCTACTCCAACCAATACAATGTACAGGGCTATATTGTGCCCGATATAGGTTCCAATGCCCGCAACAATGTGCGTAACCCCGACTACCACCGCCTGGATGTGAGTGCCACCTACACCAAGCGAAAAACAAAAAAATGGGAGAAAAGCTGGGTTTTCAGCGTATACAATGCTTACGACCGCCGCAACCCATTCTCTATCTATTTTGCCACCAATTATCAAGCACAGAATATTAATCAGGCGATACGCTACAGTGTTATTGGCAGTTTTGTGCCAGCCGTTTCATACAATTTTAAATGGAATTAACGATGAGAAAGTTTTGGAAATGGATTCTTCCCGTTTTGGGTTTACTCGTATTTTCTGCCTGTGAAGATCCGATTGATGTGGATGTGAAAGCCGGTGAACCCAAACTGGTAATTGACGCTTTTGTGAACAACCTGAAAGAGGCACAGCGTGTTCGTCTTACCCGAAGCATTCCGTATTTTACCAAACCCGGTTCTGAGCCGCCCGTGACCGGCGCCACCGTGTTGCTCATAGATACCACCGATTTTACCAATCCCAAATTGTTTTTATTTGCCGACAGCGGCAATGGAAACTACATATGGAACCCCAATCCTGTAAATGGCGATACCTTTATCGTAGGCCGCACCTACGCCCTGGTGGTGATTGAAGGCGGTGATACACTCATTGGTTTTTCTAAAATGAATCCTACGGCTAAAATAGACAGCCTGTTTGTGGTGAATGAAACCGGCGATAATGCAGGATTTACCCCCGGAAAATACGTGGAAATGGCCGCCAACGATCTTCCGGGCACAGGGAACACGTATTGGATTAAGACCTGGTATAACGATACATTTCGCAATGGCATATTCGATATGAACCTGGCATACGACCAGGCGGGAAGTCCTAATTCCGCGCAGGACGGGGGCATTTTTATATGGCCCATAAGGTATGGTGCTATTAACGATTTCTCTAAACCTTACAGCATTGGCGATAAAGTAAGGGTGGAAATTCACAGCCTTACCCCCGAAACCTTTTACTGGCTTACGCTAATAGCAAATGAAAACCAGAATGGTGGTTTATTTGCCACACCACCCAGCAACATCGGCACCAACATGTTTTCGTTTAATCATAACAAAAAACGGGGTCTGGCCGGATTTTTCTGCATGAGTGCGGTCAGCAGGGCTGTTATTACGGTCAAATAATTTGGTAATGTCCTCTTTTTTGCGTATATTCGTTTTATACGCTCATGAGTCGTACCCGTAAATACCTGCCCGAATGGGTTAGCGAAGGGATTATTTCTTCCGAACAACAAACAGAGATAGAGCAATGGCTTGATGCCCGTCAGGGTCGGCTTCCCGGTATGATTTTCTGGGTTTCCCTGCTGGCCGGGATTCTGGTAGGTTTAGGTGTTTTATTAATCATTGCCCACAACTGGGACGATTTACCGCACTTTGGAAGAATGATATTGTCTCTGTTACCGGCTTTGATAGGTACCTCTTTAATGCTTTTTGCAGCCTTTAGGCGTTATGAAAATGCGGTCTGGATGGAACTGGGTTCTTTATTGCAGATGATTGGTCTGGGGGCTTCTATTGCATTGGTTTCGCAGGTTTACCATGTATACGGCTCTATGGAATCCTATCTTTTTGCCTGGCTGCTGGTTTTTACACCCACACAGTTATTGCTTTCCGGCAGGCTTTCACTGCTGCTGTATCTTATTTTGAGTACCTGGTTCGTTTGTGCGGCGGGTTATAATTATTCCCCCGATGTGGAACCCTTGCATGTGGGATGGATGTTACTCGTAATGGTTTATTCGGTTCGTAACCTTTATAGTGAGCAAAAATCTGTTTTGTTGTTGCTCCCCTACAGCTGGTTGTTTCCGCTGTGCTTTGGACTGGGATTCGGAACCCTTGCATTCAAAGGCAAACATCCCGAGTTACTTTTTCTGGGATATGCTGCTGTTTTGGGCTGGTTTATAGTTTTGGGAGAGAGTATTAAAACCCAAAATGATTCCTACAGGTGGAACGGTCTCAGAATTTTTGGCAGAATGGGATTACTGATTTTGTTTTCACTGTTCAGTTATAAGTTTTTCTGGAAGCAGGTCATTCAGGATGAGTTGTTTAAAGTAAGGTCCCCATTTGTGACTTCACCTTTATTCTGGATTGCTATTATTTTACTGGCAGGTTTGCTGGCATACTCGTTTTTACAGACAAACCGACGTGGTATTATTTTTAGGTCACCGGAGCTGATAGCTATTGCGCTGTTTGGCATCGCATTCTTTTTGCTGGGCAGGTATTTCCCACTGGCCGGCATGGTTCTCACCAATTTACTGATGTTGGGTCTGGGTATCTATTATTTACAGAAAGGAATTTCCGGCAAATCCCTGTTGTGGCTCAACTATGGCTTGTTATGGCTTGCTGTTTTGCTGATTTGTCGTTTTAGCGATATGAGCCAGGGCTACCTGGCCCGGGGCTTATTTTTCATAGGTGTGGGCACGCTTTTGTTTATTGTCAATGTTTTTGTGATTCGTAAAAGAGGAAAGGAGCAGGGCCATGTGGGCTAAACGTTTGCTGTGGTTAGTGGCGTTGCTGCAATTGCTTTTTCTGGGTGGATTGTTGTATGATTATGAGAAGACAAAAACCGAAGGTGCCCTGTTCCGGCTGGAACTGCAGATGTATGATCCCTATGATATGTTCAGGGGTAATTATATGGCATTGAATTTCAAGGAGAACAGGATTAAAATGCCGGTGTTTAATCCCCGCTGGGACGAAAAATTTTATGTTAAACTGGTTCGAAACCCAAAGACCGGATTTGCCCTGCCGAAGCAGGTTTCTTTGAAATATAACGGTGGCGATGACTGGGTAGAGGTGCGCAATTCGGGCGGTTCTGTGGTTGACAATGCCGATACCTTATTATTGTTTTCCTTCATGCAGGATCGATTTTTTATAAGTGAAAGCAAAGTTAAGAAGGCCGACGAAGCCCTGAGAAAGGCTACTGCAGACAGCAGCAAGCGTTGTTGGGCTGAAATGCGTGTGAGGAATGGCACGGCAATATTGACAGACGTAAAGATTGATGGCAAATCATTGAAGGACCTGGCGAATTGAGTTGAATAGCCGGCAATTGTCATACTTCGGAAAGCTAAGTGTGACAATTGCGTTTAATCGCAGATTGTAAAACGGCATGGCCAAGCAGCGAGCCCACTCACACCCACTGAAATACCTTAAGCAAATACTTGCACCATATAAAGGGCAGTGCGCTGAAATAACCGTGTTTGCGTAAAGCCCTGAGGTCTTCGAGGTTGGCCTCCGATATGGCTTTCAAACCTTGTTGGCTGCTGCCTCCACTGCGCATAAGCACCGATGTGTAGTTTAAGAACTTCGTGTTTACATTATGTACACCGATAAACCGCAGCAATAGCTCAAAATCGGCGGCCCTCCTGAATTGCAAATCAAAGGTTCCATACTTTTCATAACATCTTTTGCGTACAAAAAAACCCGGATGCGGTGGCTGGTGACCCATTCGAAACATCCAGGGTTTCCAGCTTGTGCAACGGTATTTGCGAATTACATTCTCCTTTTGGTTTTTAAAAATGTGTACATCGCTGCAAACAGCATCAGTATTGCTGTCCAAAGCTTTAACAATATCTGCAACTACACCCTCATGGGCCAATACATCATCGCTATTCAAAATACCAATTATTTCACCACTTGACAGGGCAATGCCTTTGTTCATGGCATCGTAAAGGCCTTTATCCTGTTCGCTAACAAAATGCGAAATTCGGTTTTTGTATTTTTCAATTATTTCCAGTGTGTTATCTGTGCTTTTGCCATCTACAATAATATACTCAATGGGTCCATACGTTTGGGCAATAACCGACTCTATGGTTTCCTGCAGGGTGCAGGCGCTGTTATAACAAACGGTAATGATGGAAACCTTCACGCTTCAATGTTTCTTTCCCTGACGGCCACTGCAGGATTGCCGCTGTAAATTTTATAGGATTCCATATCGGAGGTTGCAACGCTACCGGCACTTAGCACCGCATGAGATCTGCATGTAACACCCGGACAAACCAAGGCATTGGCGCCAATCCACACGCCATTTTCTAGGGTAATATCACCCACTATCAGATCAAAGGTGGTTTTGCGATAGTTGTGATTGCCACAGAGCAGGAGTGCTCCTTGAGAAATACAACAATTACTGCCTATACTTACTTTTCCCAGATTATCTATCCATACATTTTCTCCCAACCAGGTATATTCTCCTATGCTGAGGTTCCAAGGGTACTTTACGTTTACCCGGGGTTTTATCACTACACCTTTGCCTATTCTTGCGCCAAATAAGCGCAGCAATGCGCGCCTCCAGGCATTGCCGGGCAGGAAAGACATAAAAAGCAATGAATTGCATGCATGCCAGATTGCACGCACCAAAGCATTCCTGCCGGGTTTGTACCAGCTGTTATTGAATACCGCGTGTTGGGTTTGGCCTTGCATGCTACAAATTTGGGTTTAGTTTGCCAATCTGCCAACTTGATTTTTTATTGACCGGTAACTGAGCCATCCCATCAGCAGTCCGGCAACTACAGCACATGCCAGTGACCAGGGCCAGCCTGTGAGCGGAAGGCTAAACCCACTTTGGCTAAAAAGTCCTATAATTCCTATTTCAAACAAGGCAAAGAGGATGATTGCGGTCAAGAGTGTGATGATAAGGTTTCTTGCGGCAAATCGAAAATACGGAATAATCATAGCCTTTTGGGAATATCCCAGGCGATGTAGGGTTTGTATCTCATAAGCAGATCTATATGCCAGTAATTGATTGTACTGCAGGAAGCCCATCATGGACAAGGCCACAATAAACGCACCCAGCAAAGCCACCATCAACATCACTACCTCCAGCAACAGACGCGTCTTCCCCTCCTTTATTTTTTCTTCTGCGGTTTCAAAATCATTTTCTTTCAGGTGATTGAGCACCTCAGGTGCGGCCGGATTGTCAGCATGTAAAATGAGTCGTGTTGGGGCATTTTCCCCGCCGGGGGCATAGCGGTTATTGGCATACTGCATAAAGTTTTCAGGAACCAAAATAGCCTGTATTCGGTTGGAAAATCCGGCAATGCTGCCCTTAAATTGGTCGGTTTTTTCGTTACCTGATATTTCCAGTTCAAATGCTATGGATTTAAGCAGATTTTCAGGAATAACGGGCATATTTTGCCATGAAGCGAATGCATGATTGTACTGTTTGATAAATTCCGAAGGCACAATAACCGGTATGTTTTTGTCGCCGGGTTTCCATTTCCAGGCCGAATTTTCAATATCGATAAATCGGTCAGGAACAGCCTCAAAAAATAAATCTGATTTGAATAGTTGACCGCCAAAACCACCCAGTTGGGCATTCATGGTCATAGAAGCTTTAAAGCGGGATGGGGTAAATTTCCCTACATCGTCTATGGAATTAAGGTTCAATAGATCCTGGATTTCAGATTCTGAAAAGCGTGGTGCCATGGTATTCAACATGGTTATTTTTTTGCTGATAACCACAAAATCGCGTCCCAGCATTTCTTTATCCTGCATTATGGTGCGTACATCAACCCAGAGCTGTACCCCAAGCATCATGATGCACAATCCAATACCTGAACCAAGAATGGCTAACCTAAGTTGCCAGGGTCGGTTTTTGCTGAGCAGCAGTTTTTGAAATAACGCTTTTTTCATAACTCCAACATTTCAAAATCGTTGAACATATTCGTGCTACCCAGTGAAGTTGCTATAATTCCGGCTTCGCGTTCTTTTGCGATTTCTGCAATAATCTCCATGGCAATTTTTGCATTTATCGCGTCCAGATGGCTGAATGGTTCATCCAGCAACAGCCATTCAAAGGGTCTAACCAGCGCGCGAATCAATGCTACACGCTGTTGCTGTCCCAGGCTCATGCGTCCGCAGGGTTTGTCAAGTTGCGGTAATATTCCCAGCCGGTCAGCAAGTTTTTCAATGAATAGAGCATCCTTGTCGTTTTGCGGATTCATTTCAATATTTTGCCTTGCGGTCAATTCAGAAAACAACCTTAAATCCTGATGCATAATGGAAATTTTCATAGCACGTATTTCGGCAAAATCATCGGGAGCGATTTCGCGGAGGTTAGTTTCATCAAAAAAGGCATCGCCACGGTAATCATTTCGTGTGCCGCCGATAATATTGACGAGGGTGGTTTTACCCCTGCCGGAACCTGCCTGAACAACATAGTTTTTGCCTGTGAAAAACACACGGTTTTGTCTCCATATGCGTCCGCCACCAGGGCTGTCGGACAGGGGCTCAGGTATAATATTGAAAAAGTGTATGAGTTGCAAAGGACTCTGTTTTTACGGTGTATTTTCTTTGGGAATTAAATCGCCTAAAGATTCCAGAACCATCAAAATAGGACTGGTCTGAGAAGTTTGGGATTGCATTTGCAGCTGCATATTGCGGCTGTTGCCTGTCAGGCTGATTGTTTTTTGTTTGCTGAGCAGGTATAGTTCAAGCGGATTTTTTGGTGTTTTAAATCCTCCAACTTTCGTCGATTGGTCTGATGGTGTCAGTAAAAGACAGTTTCCTGAAGGGGTTATATTATATCCCGGTGCGGAGGTAGCCGCCAATTCCCTTGGTAATTGATTAAGGAGCAGTTTTTCATTTTCTGAAAAATCTGTACCCAGCCACAACATCCATGACTGTGCCATGCTGCCGGCTTTTTTCTCAGGAATCCAAAGGCATACATTCCCGTTGAGTTTGGAGAGCAAGGGATTGCCTGCTTGACCGGTCAATGCAGAAATACTGCCAACCATCTGTTTTTGTAATGCCAGGTATATTTGAGCTCCTTCTGTTTCGGCAGGTTTTTCAACTGCACAATCTTCCTTGCCCGGCATGTCTTTAATTAACGCTTCCAATTCCTTAGTTCCTTCGGTAACAAACATGGGCAATGTTATCATATGATCTTCTGTGTGAATCCGACCACAAAGTGTTGTTTTTTCCGGGATAATTCCTGCGATTGCTGAAAGCACCTGCGAAGGCTTCTCATAATTGAGCATTTGCAGCATGGGCGAGGGTTTCAGCATACACTGAACAGAATCTGTTTTTAATTTTTCGGGTAAATCGGATTTTTCTCTGTCTGGATTTAAAATGCTTAAAGGATAGGCATCGCCTGAGGTAAGTTGATAACTCAGAAGGGCAATTTCGTTATTCCAGGATAGGTAAAACCCGGTGTTAAACTCAATAAACTGAATTTCTTTTTTACTGTTGATGGGTGAGCCTGTAAAGTGGGTCTCGCTTACAATGTTGCTGAAAGCTGAATAATCTTCAGGGGCAAATAATATACCTACAGCCGGACCTGTAGGTGTTTGCTCACCAAACAACACCATATCGCTGTTGCCTAAGGGTCCGGGTTTCTCTTTGTTGCCAAAAAGCCGTTTTAGCATGTTGGGTGGCAGGTTATACTCCGAAAGCTTTTCTATTTCTGTTTGAGAAAGGCTGCGCGCTTTACATTTGATTACAAAAGCAGCGTTTTTGGGTACAAAGTCTGTTAGCGGTAATGATGCCTTATGGTTTAGAAATAAGTAACCCGAAAGTCCTGCTAAAATGGTCAATCCCAGTACTATCCACCATTTAAATTTGCTCATAGTTTATTTTTAGAAAACTCAAAGGTAATAAAACCATATTCTATCAGGCCGTGGAGGAAATTCTTGTATCCAAGGCATCTCTCAGGCCCATAGACATGAGGTTGAAAGCCATTACCAGTGCCATGATAGCCAATCCGGGCACCAGTGCCAGGTAGGCATTGTCCAGTACCAGATTTCCCAGATGTTCTTTCACCATCATGCCCCAGCTGGGTGTAGGTGGTGCCAGTCCCAACCCCAAGAAACTGAGTCCGCTTTCCAGCAAAATGGCAGCGGCAAAATTGGTAGTCGCCATCACGGTCAGAGTCCCTTTCAGGTTTGGCAGTATGTGTTTGCGCATGATATAAAAGGGTTTAAATCCGGTGATGATAGACGACAGAATAAACTCTTTTTGTCTCAGTTGCAGGGTTTGACCGCGCACCACACGAGCAACTTCCACCCAGGTGCTTAGTCCGGTAGCCAGCAAAACCTGCCAAAGCCCTTTTCCGAAAGCAAAGCTTAATCCCAGAGCGATGAGCAGGGTAGGAACGGACCAGAAAACGGCAATGAGCCATGATAATATGCTGTCGGTGCGTCCGCCATAATATCCGGCCGCCATTCCAATGAGAGTTCCAATACATAACGAGATGATTACGCTGACGAGACCTACAAGCAGCGAGACCCGTGCTCCAATGACAAGCCTGCTCAGCATATCACGTCCGAAACGATCGGTGCCGAGCAAAGCGGTTTGGCTGTATTCAAATCGTCCATCACTCTGCTCTATCAGGCTGTTTTTATGCACCGCTTGGATAATGGTTTCTGCGTATGGAGTATAAAAAATACTATCCTTGGTTTGTTTAATTACTTTACATGGAATCACCGAACCTTCTGAAGGGGCTCCGGAAAAATAGTCTGATAATGAAGTTGGCAGAGGTTTTCCGGCCAGTATATATGAAAATGTAAACCCGGGTGGTTTATTGGCAAGCTCAGGAATAATGCGATTACAGTCTCGGGTTTTGTCAGGAGTAATGAGGTATCCGAGCAGGGCAGGCACAGCAAATATTCCTGTGGTAATGATTCCGATTTTAAACGCCGTTTTTTGCCAGAGCCTGCGCAGCATGATTACAAATGTATGCAGAAAGTATGGAATGCATTCCATAATACCATCTGTGGGAACCGGGCTGGATAGAACCTATGGGACTGACTTAATCCTTGCGGGTGTTTGCAACAGTTTGACTTTGTGCATACCGTAATGAAGGATCATAATCAAGCTCCCTTTATTTATCCTAATACCCCCCTAATTCCTTGAACGGCCGCGTTTTTTCCTTTAGGGTTTCTTCGCGGAATGCAGTCCAATGTTTGGCAAAAAAGGCATTAACCCTTGCGGTGATTCTTGCAGTTTCCCGTTCTGCAGTCTGCAGAGCTGTTTCTGCATTAGTGCCAGGAATTCTGGCGCTGCTTATGCTGCCGGAGGCCGCTCCCAATTGTTCGTTCAGGCGAACCGATACATCTTCATATCCCCTGAAATCTTCGCGAAGCATAAATAAATCCTTAAGCACTGCGATAGAGTCTTTCAATGGTTCAGTAAGCTTTTTCAAACGTGCGATTGTGCTGTCACTCTCGTATCGGGTCTTCAACACAATATCAATGGTTTTTTCAGCCTCCTTAAGTCCTTCGTATGCCTTGTAGGCCTTTTCAGTTGTGCTTTTTAGCCTCTCCATCATTGCCTTTCGGGTTTGCTCTGCAGTAGGATCATACTTTTCCTGCCAGGTTTCTTTTACTTCCACCCAGGTGCTGTCAGCGCCTTTTGCATAGCTAAGCACCAGTTTATATTTGCCGGGTGCCACACGCATGCCTTCCGGCAGTGTGGCATCTTCTTCGGGTGTTCTGTGGCTCGGAAAACGGAATCCATCGGCAATCAGGCGCCAGGTAATGCGGTAAATACCTGCGCTGTCTATGCTGAATTTATGGGTTCTGATGAGTTTTCCGGCCGCATCATACACCCTGCCAGTAATTTTGGTTTTCTCCCACTTGCCTGTTTTGCTGTTTTTGGTGCCGTTACAATGGTAGGTGATATAACTTCCAAAAGGTTTATTTTCAGCCTCATACGTGGCATCAGCGCCAAACCGAACGCCGGCCGGCTGCAGATAGTTGGCCAGATAGCCGTGGGTGGCATTGATAATACTTAGGTTTTTGGAAGCAATGTTATTTTTAGTGAGGTTGCCCAATGCTTTCACATCATCCAGAATCCAGATGCCGCGGCCAAAGGTTCCTACTACCAGATCTCCTTCGGTTTTTTGATACTTCATATCCTGTGCAGGTGTGGCCGGAAAACCCGGATAGCGGCGCCAGTCTTTGCCTTCATTGAAGCTAATCCACAATCCATGGTCGGTTCCCAGAAACACGGTTTGTTCAAATCCGGGTAATGGCAGTACACTGAGACAATGCCCGCTCACTTTAGTGTTTGCCAGCAACCGTGTCCATGATTTTCCAAAATCTTTGGTTACAAAGAGATAGGGCGTGAAATCGTTATTGCGGTAGTTGTTGGCAACCACCCAGGCTTCACCTGCGTTCTGTGGATTTACGTAAATGTAAGGTATCCAGCAGGCTTTGGGTAAACCGGATATTTTGGTTGCAAGGTTTGTCCAGGTTTTTCCTGCGTCGCGTGTTAACTGCACGTTTCCATCATCAGTGCCCACCCAGATTACGGAAGTGTCGCTTTCTGAAGGTGCAATGGCGATAATGGTGCAATGGTTCTCGGCATTGGTGGCGTCAATGGTTAAACCGCCGCTTTGTGCCTGGTGCATTTTGGAGGTGTCATTGGTGGTCAGGTCAGGGGAAATAATGTTCCATGAGCGTCCTCGATCCAGACTTTTGTGTAGATACTGACTGCCATAATACACACCATTGGCATTTTTTGGATGAATAGCAATACCTGCGTTCCAGTTGTAGCGAAGGTACCGGCCGGTGGGGTGTTCGGGTTTGATATATTGTGTTCTTCCGCTTTTCAGGTCATACAACGCTATGTTTCCACCCTGCCACATGGCATATCCTGTATGGCTTTCACCGGGGATGGGTACTACATCAAAACCATCGCCAAAAAGCAGTTCCTGCCAGTCGCTGTTTCGCAAACCGCCCTGTATCCAGCTAAAACCGGGACCGCGCCAGCTGCCGTTATCCTGTAGGCCACCGTATACATGGTAAGGAATGTCTTCATCTACGTTCACATGGTAGAACTGGCCTACCGGAATGTTTTCAGCAAAACGCCAGTTTTCTCCGCCATCATAGCTTATGTTGAGCCCACCATCGTTGCCATTGATGAGCATGTTGGGGTTTTCGGGATGAATATAAAAAGCGTGGTGATCGGGGTGAATATGCCCCCAGTCTGCCAGAATCTGCCAGGTTCGGCCTCCGTCTTCACTGCGTGCTACCTGACTCCAAAGACTGTAGATGCGATTTTCATTTTTGGGATCCACATAAATTTCGTTGTAGTAGAAAGGCCTGTTGCCCATATTCTCCTGGCTGCTTATTTTATCCCAGGTATAGCCACCATCTTTACTGCCGTAAAAATCGAGGGTTTTGCTTTCCACTATGGCATAAACGCGGTCGGGTTTGCTTGCCGAAATGCCAATCCCAATGCGGCCCAGCGGGCCTTCGGGTAAGCCGTCTTTGCTGTCTATTTTCTGCCAGTTTTTCCCTCCGTCGATGGTCATATACAAACCGCTTCCGGCACCGCCGCTGTTAAAGTGATATGGCTTGCGGCGATATTCCCACATGGCCGCAAAGAGTTTATTGGGGTTGGATGGGTCCATCACCAGTTCAGCGCAACCGCTCAGGTTATTGGTAAACAATACACGATTCCATGTTTTGCCACCGTCAGTAGTTTTGTAAACGCCTCTTTCTTCGTTGGGTCCCCAGATACTGCCCATGGCGGCTACATACACTATATCCGGGTTTGAAGGGTCAATCACAATGCGGTGAATAGTCTTGGTAGCGGCGAGGCCCATGAAAGTCCATGTTTTCCCGGCATCCAGACTTTTGTAGATTCCTTTGCCGCTGTTATGGCTATTGCGTGGGTTGCCTTCACCGGTTCCGGCCCATACTACTGCAGGGTTGCTTTGCTGTATGGCGAGGGCGCCTATACTGCCTACATCGGCTTTGTCAAAAACCGGCTTCCAAGCAGTTCCGCCATTATCACTTTTCCAGATGCCGCCGCTGGCAGCACCGGCATACATAATGTTGGTGTGTTTGTTTACCACCGCAATGGATGTAATTCTTCCACTCATCCCGGCAGGGCCGATATTGCGAAAACGAAAAACGGACAACTGTGTTGAATCAGGGGCGTTCTGGGCCATAATATTCATGGCGGCAGTGCCTGCACAAACAAGCAAAAAACGGATGATTGACATAGGGTGTAAAAATACGATTTTTTACATCAGTTAAAAACCAAAGTCAGTCTGTATTTTTCGGCGTTTCAACGAACATATAGCCCGAATGGATTGTTAATGTTGTTATTTCGCAGTTCTCCATGTTCAAAAGCGCACTCATCGGTTTTTTTATTGTTGCTTCCATCATCATTTTTGTTGATATTTATGCCTGGCAAGGGGTTAAATTACTCACAGCCGGCTGGTCTGCAAAGGCAAAAAATATTTTGAAGTGGAGTTACTGGGGCTGGACAGCCGCAGGTTTTTTCTTTTTTATGTTCTTGCGCATGGGTTTGTTCGAGGTTTCTCAAACCACCCTTCGTATCATTAGCAGTGTAATGTTTGCTGTGTTTTTTGCCAAATTATTCTGGTGCGTATTTCTGCTGATTGATGATATTTCGCGTCTGTTTCGTTGGATATACAACCGTTTTGAGGCAAAACCCGCAAGTGCAGTGGGTGAAGTTGGAATTACACGGTATAAATTTCTAAGCTGGATGGGCTTGGGATTGGGCTCGGCTTTCATTGGCGGCAGTATCTGGGGCATCGCCAAAGGGGCGCATAATTATGTGGTTAGAAGAAAAACCTTGAAAATTAAGGGCCTGCCATCGGCATTTAATGGACTGAAAATCGTGCAACTGAGCGATATTCATAGCGGTAGTTTCTGGAGTTATGATGCTGTGAAACGCGGTGTGGATATGGTTTTGGCAGAAAATCCGGATGTGTTTTTCTTTACAGGAGATTTGGTTAACGACAAAGCCGAAGAAATAGAACCCTGGCTTGAATTGTTCGGCAGTATAGAAGCACCGATGGGGAAATTCAGTATTTTGGGCAACCACGACTACGGGGATTATGTGCCATGGCCTGATTACGATCCGCTGCAGGCAAAGCTGGATGAGAAGGAGAAAGGCTATTACCGCTCACCTATGCAGCAGCGCAACCTTGAAAAATTGTTCAGGCACCACAAGCAACTGGGCTGGGATTTGTTGCTCAATGAGCATAGAATGATTGAAAAAGACGGACAAAAACTCTGCATTGCAGGCGTTGAAAACTGGAGCAATAAAGGGCGGTTTCCAAAATATGGAAAGCTTGATGTGGCTTTAAAGGGTTCGGAAGGAATAACCAAATTATTGTTGAGCCACGATCCCAGCCATTGGCGCGAACAGGTTCTTGGCCATCAGCCGGAAGTTGCGGCTACTTTCAGCGGGCATACGCACGGTATGCAGTTTGGCGTGGACACCCGCTTTTACCGCTGGAGCCCGGTGAAGTTGCTGTATAAGGAATGGCTGGATTTGTATTCGGAAGGAGATCAGCATCTGTATGTAAATAGAGGCTTTGGTTACCTGGGCTATCCGGGTCGATTGGGTGTGTTTCCGGAAATAAGCGTATTCACACTTGAATCTGCTTAATTTTAATGATTTGATAAAAGGGATATGCGTTTAAAATGCTATTTTTGCAGCATGTTTTCTCAGTGTGGCAATAAACACCAAAAGCGATCCATAAACATGTGTCATAGCATGTGTATGGATATTGATGGCTGGGCCGCTGGCAAGAGGTAAACTACGATTATAACAGATTAACCTTTGCGAAGCCCGGCCTCAAAGCCGGGTTTTGTGTTTTAATACCTAAAACTAAATGGAATACAGTACCTACATACATCTGACCGGAGTCTTTTTCTTTGGGATTAGCGGTACCCTAATTGCTGCCCGGGCACGACTTGATTTGTTTGGTTTAACTTTTGTTGCCTGTATAGGTGCGCTGGGCGGTGGTACAGTCCGGGATTTACTCATAGGTCATTATCCGCTTAGCTGGGTAAAAGATCCACGATACATTTTGGCGGTGATAATCGGTGTGATTACAGCACTGTTTTTCAAGCGAAAACTCGCCTCCATTCGCAATTTCATTTTTGTGGTTGATAGCCTTGGTATCGGTTTCTTTACAGTGTCGGGTATTCGAATTAGTTTAGAGGTAGGCATAACTCCGTTAGTTGCTTTGTTGTTTGGGGTACTCAGTGTTGTCCTTGGTGGATTATTGAGGGATGTTATCTGCAACGAGGTTCCTGTAATACTGAAAAAAGAGCTGGTAGCTACAGCTTCTTTTATTGGAGGGGCATTTTTTCTATTACTTGAACAATTTAATGTTCCAATAGGTATAGGTACGTTTGCCGGCGCGGGTTTGGTTCTGCTAATTCGTTTGCTTGGATTGAAATACAAGTGGCAACTGCCGGTAATTTCTTTGTAAAACC